>CAMLEX010000153.1 GCA_946479055.1 uncultured Bacteroidota bacterium
ATGAATTATCCGGCAAGCAATTGCTGTTGAAAGAATCATTTGACTGGCAACTGGAGGGTTGGTTTGAAGTGATGCTTCTTTTTATTATCCTTCTCACCGGTTTTTATCCGGCTTATGTATTATCCGGCTTCAAACCCAGGGAAGTATTATATAACAAACAAAAGTTATCAGGCCGGAATATTTTTGGCCGTGCTCTGGTGGTACTTCAATTTTCCCTGGCTGTATTTTTTATTATCACCACACTTATATATTACCGGCAAATGGATTTTATCCGCACCAAAGATCTTGGCTATAATCCATACCAGGTTATCCATACCAATATCAAAGGAGATCGTGAAATTAAACCTGTCCGGGATTTGATGAGAGACGAACTGGCCAAAGAGCCCTCTATAAAATATGTGTCGTTTGGCGGCGATGGAGGTATTGATGAAGTAAAATTAAAAGACAAAACCATTGAAGCAAAGCACCATATCATTGATGAATACCGGTTGCCGGCAATGGAAATAAAATTAAAGGCTGGGAGAAATATTTCTTCAAGATTCCCTTCTGATAAAAAGCATGGAGCATTGGTGAATGAAGCATTTGTAAAAGCAGCAGGATTAAAGGCTCCGATCGGCACGCAAATTCAAACGTATGATTATTACGATAAAGAAATCAAAACAATAGTTGGTGTTATCGAAGATTATCATTCGGGTTCACTGCACCAACCGATCAAGCCCATGGTCATGTTCGTTTGCGATTGGTATTCATCAGGCATCTGGATCAGGATAGAAAAAAATAAACAAAAGCAGGCCCTGGCAGCTATTGAGGCGGCTTACAGAAAGGCAATGCCTGTTGCTTTGTTCCAATATAGTTTTTTGGACGAACTGAATGCAAAGGAGTATATACAGGAACAACGCTGGCAGAAAATTATTGGGATAGCGGCAGTGCTTTCTATTGTTATTTGTAGCCTTGGATTATTTGGTCTTGCCCACCTCGCAGCACAACGCCGGATCAAAGAGATCGGTATACGGAAAGTGCTCGGTGCTACGGTTACCAGCATCGCTTCGTTGTTAACCAAAGATTTTCTGAAACTCGTTATTCTTTCATTGCTTGTCGCTTCGCCGCTGGCATGGTGGGTGATGAATAATTGGTTGCAGGATTTTGCTTATCGTATCGGTATCAGTTGGTGGGTGTTTGTATTGGCGGGATTGATAGCGATAGCCATCGCAATGATAACTGTAAGTTTCCAGGCAATAAAAGCGGCAATTGCTAATCCGGTAAAATCTCTGCGAACGGAGTAAAACAAGAGGCAAAATAATAAGCGATAAATTAAATATGTCCGGATATGCACAGAAACCGTTCATTTTCGTACACCTATGATTGTTTGTTATTCCTTATACCCTGTTAAGTAATAAGTTATACCACTGGCATAGCGGTTGGTAGGTAAGGTGAGAAAAGAAATTATGCAAAAAGAAAACATCTGGAAATTGATGGCGAGAAAGATGAAGGGAGAGGCGACAGCAGAAGAACTAAGCGAGCTTGAAAATATGCTGAAAAATGATCCTGTTATGAATTATACAGCCGAAACTTTTTCACGCTTTTGGAATGCCTTATCCATTCAACAGGACCCGGAAAATAATATAGGAAAGATGGGTAGGTACGGCGAAGAAAAATAATATATCAGGAAAAAAGTACTTTATTAATTTAAAAGATAAGTATGATAAAGAACTATCTCAAAATCGCCTGGCGGAATTTGAAGAAAAGCAAAATGTATTCCTTCATCAACATTGGCGGGCTTGCTGTGGGTATGGCTGTTGCTATGTTGATCGGTTTATGGGTTTGGCATGAATTATCATTTGATAAGTATCACAAAAACTATGATCGTATTGGCCAGGTTTGGCAGTTTGTAAAGTTTGATGTAGAGAAAGCTTCTTACAACTCAGTGCCTATACCATTGGCAGAGGAATTTCGTACTAAATACCCGGATTTTAAATCAGTAAGTGTAGCGACATATAATCGTACTACTATTCTTGGAGCAGTTGATAAGAAAATTTCCAGGACCGGTATGTACACAGAACCCACGTTTCCGGGAATGATGACGATAAAAATGCTGTCCGGGACAAGAAATGGGCTGAAGGATATTAATTCCATTTTACTTTCTGAGTCACTGGCCAAAGTTTTATTTGGTAAAGATGATCCGCTGAATAAGGTATTGAGAATGGGCAACAAGACAGATGTAAAAGTAACGGGTGTATACGAAGATTTTCCGGGCAATAGTTCTTTTAAAGATGTTAATTTTCTATCTACCTGGTCGTTATTTACCAGTCTTGATAGTTATGCTAAAAATGCAAGCACTCAATGGGATGAAAATTCCTTTCAATTATTTGTTCAATTGAAGGAAGCCGCTGATTTTGGGAAAGTTTCATCGGCTATCAAAGACATACGGATGAAATTGGAAAACCCACCTCTTTATAAACCGGAGTTTTTTGTACATCCTATGAGCCGCTGGCACTTGCATGGTGATTTTAAAAATGGTGAAAACCTGGGTGGCTTGATTCAATTGGTAAAAATATTTGGTATGGCCGGCATTTTTGTTTTACTGCTGGCTTGTATCAACTTTATGAACTTAAGTACCGCCCGCAGTGAAAAAAGAGCCAAGGAAGTTGGCATACGTAAAACGATTGGTTCGGTAAGAAGCCAGTTGATCTATCAATTTTTTAGTGAATCATTATTAGTATCGTTCATTGCTCTGCTATTTTGTTTGGCGCTTGTGCAAGTTTCCTTACCGTTCTTCAACCAGGTAGCAGGTAAGACTATGGTAATTCCTTTTTCCAACCCGGTTTTCTGGTTACTGACTTTCGGATTTAGTTTGATTACAGGATTAATTGCAGGAAGCTACCCGGCTTTGTATCTATCTTCTTTCCGGCCGATCAAAGTACTGAAAGGAACGTTTAAAGCAGGGCGATTTGCCTCATTACCCCGGAAAGCCCTGGTAGTTTTTCAATTTACCGTTTCAGTGGCATTAATGATAGGAACTATCATTGTTTTCCGTCAAATCAATCATGCAAAAGATCGCCCGATTGGATACAATAGTGATGGATTGATCGAAGTGACTATGATGACGCCGGAGCTTTCTAAAAATTATGAAGCGCTGCAAACCGAATTGCTTAATAGCGGCTATGTGCACAATATCTCTCAATCGTCAGGTTCTGTGACGACTAATGATGGAGGAACAACAGACATAGGATGGAAAGGCAAAGCAGGGGATACACGTCCCTTATTTATATCTAACAAAGTGACGCATGAATATGGTAATACCATAGGCTGGAAAATTTTACAGGGAAGGGATTTTTCCAAATCATTTTCAACTGACACGGCTGCCGTGATACTCAATACGTCAGCGGTAGCAGCAATGGGGTTCAAAAACCCGTTGGATGAAGTGGTTCGGATTTCAGGCAGGGATCGTCAGGTGATCGGGATTGTGGATGATATGATCCAATTCTCGCCATTTGACCAGGTAAAGCCTTCTATTTTTACATTAAATAAAAATGCAGTAAATGTTATTAATATAAAAATTGAACCACAAGTTGGTACCAATACGGCATTAAGCAAAATAGAAAAGATATTTAAAAAATACAATCCGGCTGCGCCATTTGAATACAAATTTGTGGATGAAGAATACGCTGCTAAATTTTCAAACGAAGTAAGAATAGGTAAGCTGGCTGGTTTCTTTGCTATACTGGCTATTTTCATTTCCTGTCTCGGTCTGTTCGGCCTGGCATCATTTGTTGCCGAACAAAGAACAAAAGAAATAGGTGTACGTAAAGTATTAGGTGCAACAATTTTGAATGTCTGGAGACTATTATCAAAGGACTTTGTCTTATTGGTTTTTATTTCCCTGCTGATAGCATCACCGCTTGCATACTATTTTATGCATGGGTGGCTGGAAAACTACCGGTATCGCATCACTATTTCATGGTGGATTTTTGCTTTAGCAGGAATGATTGCATTCTTACTGACGTTGACTATGGTGAGCTTCCAGGCGATCAAAGCCGCTATTGCTAATCCGGTGAAAAGTCTAAGGACAGAATAAAAGTAAATTAAAGCGAACCAATAAATAAAGTATCAATTTATTATTCACCATTTAAAAATATAGTATGCTAAAGTTGAAAACCTGTATAAGTGTTCTGCTATTTTTCGCTGTTAAAATAACAGTCGCACAAAGCATAAACCAGGTAAATCATTTCGATAAGGTTATTGTAAGCCCGAATATAGAGGTGACTTTTATTGAAGGAGATGAAGAAAAAGTAATCATTGAGAAAAGCACCGTGAGTGATGATAAAATAAATATTAAAGTAAATGGCAAAACCCTCCGCATTTATTTAGATGATGCTAAAGAACTGGTTAGAAACGAAAAAAAGTATGAAAACGGAAATAAAGTAAAACGGCCTATTTATAAAGGAACTGTTGTAACAGCCACGGTAATGTATAAAACACTGGAGGAACTCTCCGTGCGTGGCGAGGAGACCATTGTTTGTAAAAGTGTTTTGAAAGGCGATAAGTTCAGGCTAAAAATTTATGGTGAATCTGAAGTGTTTTTAAATGATGTGAACCTGGACGAACTACAAACAACCATATACGGAGAAAGTATTTTAGTTATAAAAGCAGGCTCTGTTAAAGAACAAAAATATACTGCTTATGGAGAAAGTAAGATTAACAGCCTGGGCATTAATAGCAATACAACTAAAATAACCGTGTATGGCGAATCTAATTTTCAAATAAATGTTTCAGACGAAATTAAACTTACTGCCTTTGGAGAGGCTGTAGTGGAATACAAAGGAAATCCAACAATAACCAAAGGGTTAAATATTGGAGAGGTAAAAATTAATAAAATTGATTCAGGGAGGTAACGGTTGATTTTTGGTAAAGCTCCGGCTGCTAACCCGGTTACGTCATTTCGAACGGAATAAGCGTCACTGCGATCCGCCGCGGCGGAGAAGCAGGAAGCAAAAGTTTACGAACAGAGTAAAACTATTGTATGATAAAAAATTATTTCAAAATCGCCTGGCGCAATTTAATTAAAAATAAAGGTTATAGCGCCATTAATATTGGGGGGCTTGCTGTTGGTATGGCTGTTGCCATGCTGATCGCGTTTTGGATCTATGATGAATTAAACTATGATAAGTTTCATAAAAATTATGATCGCATTGCCCAGGTAATGCAGCACCAGACTTTCAATGGTTATAAGAGTACCGGGCAGGCAATACCAATGCCTTTGGTAACTGAAATGAAAAGTAAATACGGAAGCAATTTCAAATACCTAGTAATGGCCTCCTGGCAGGGAGATCGGATTTTATCTGTGGGTGATAAAAGCGTTTCCATTGAAGGCAATTTTATGGATGCAGATGCTGCCAGGATGCTGACATTAAAAATGCTGAAAGGAACTTATGATGGACTGAAGGATCCGCATTCTGTTTTAATTTCCGCATCTACCGCAAAAGCCATCTTCGGCAACGACGATCCGATGAATGAGGTACTAAAGATTTCGGGTACGTTAGATGTAAAAGTAACCGGTGTTTATGAAGATCTGCCGAATAATACTCAATTCAGCCAACTTCATTTTATTGCGCCGTGGGATTTATATGTTTCTTCTGAAAAATGGGTGCAGGAGGCCCGTGATCAAAATCAATGGGGAAATAATTCGTTCCAGCTTTTCGCACAAGTCGCCGACCATATTGACATCACTAAATTAAATGCAAAGATCAAAAATGTAAAACAGGATAAAGTACCGGCGGAAGACAAGAAATTTAAAGCCGAAATATTTCTTCATTCCATGGCCGATTGGCATTTAAGATCTGGTTGGGATAATGGAATGAGAAGCGGCGGCTTGATTCAATACGTTTGGTTATTTGGCATTGTCGGCGTTTTTGTATTGTTACTGGCTTGTATCAATTTTATGAATTTAAGCACGGCACGTTCAGAAAGAAGAGCAAGAGAAGTAGGTATACGCAAAGCAGTTGGGTCTGCACGCTGGCAGATTATCAGGCAATTTTTTGGTGAATCCTTATTTGTAGTTGTAATTGCATTTCTCGTCGCAGCGATATTAGTTAACTTATTGCTGCCCTGGTTTAACCAGGTTACTTCCAAAAAAATGTCGTTTCCCTTTGGTGAATCATTGTTCTGGATGATGAGTGTCGTATTTATTTTAATCACCGGTTTACTGGCCGGTAGTTATCCTGCATTTTATTTATCATCATTTCAACCGGTAAAGGTTTTAAAAGGAACATTCCGTGTAGGACGGTTTGCATCAGTACCAAGAAAAATATTAGTGGTGTTGCAGTTTACCGTTTCCGTCTCACTTATCATCGGCACCATTATCGTATACCGGCAAATACAACATACAAAAGACCGGCCTTTGGGATATGATAACAACGGAATTGTAATGATACCGATGAACTCGCCTGATTTTTATGGTAAATATGATCAGCTTCGCCATGATTTAAAAAGTAAAAGTATTGCGACTGAAATAGCAGAATCATCAAGCCCTTTGACAGGAATATGGAGCAACAACGGCGGATATAGCTGGCAAGGTAAAAATCCAAACCTGGAGGCTGAATTTTCTACCATTTGGGTAACACAGGAGTATGGAAAAACAGTTGGATGGCAGTTTACAAGAGGCCGCGATTTTTCAAGGGATTTTTCAACTGATACGGGTGCATTGGTAGTTAATGAAGCAGCGTTAAAATTCATGAATATTAAAAATCCTATAGGAACGGTAATTGAAAATGGCGACCAGAAATATACCATTATCGGTGTGGTAAAAGATATGCTGATGGAATCTCCCTATGAGCCGGTACGGCAGGCGCTCTATTTTTTAAATTATGAAAGAGCCAACTGGATATTTGTAAAGCTTAATCCTGCCAAACCGGTAAAAGCTTCACTCAATGAATTAGAAGTGGTTTTTAAAAAACATATTCCATCTGCTCCTTTTGATTATCAATTTGCGGATGAAGCTTTTGGTAAAAAATTTCAAAGTGAGGAAAGAGTAAGTAAGCTCACTGCGTTCTTTGCCATCTTAGCTGTTTTCATTTCCTGCCTTGGACTTTTTGGCCTGGCATCATTTGTAGCCGAACAACGTACCAAAGAGATAGGTATAAGAAAAGTGGTAGGTGCGTCAGTATTTAACTTATGGACATTACTATCAAAAGAGTTCGTACTACTGGTGATTATCTCTTGTTTTATAGCCATCCCGGTAGCTTATTATTATATGCATCAATGGTTGCAGAATTATAAATACCGGACAGATATCACCTGGTTTGTTTTTGCAGCAGCAATGGGAGGCGCATTGCTGATCACTCTGTTAACAGTAAGCTTCCAGGCTATTAAAGCGGCCATTGCAAATCCTATTAAGTCTTTGCGAACGGAATAAATGACAGATTCTGAATTCAGAATTCTGAATTAAAATTAAGAGCATGATAAAAAATTATTTTAAGATTGCCTGGCGCAACTTAATCAAAAGCAAAGGATACAGTGCTATTAATATCGGTGGGCTTGCCGTCGGCATGGCCGTTGCCATGCTTATCTCTTTTTGGATTTACGATGAGTTGAGTTATAATAGATTTCATAAAAACTACGATCGTATAGCGCAGGTGATGCAGCACCAGACGTTCAATGGAGATAAGGGTACTCAACGCTCTATTCCCATGCCACTGGTAGGAGAGCTAAAAAGCAAGTATGGCAGCAATTTTAAATACCTGGTAATGGCTTCCGGGCAGGGTGAACGTATCCTGTCTGCCGATGACAAAAAATTATCTGTCGAGGGTAATTATATGGATGCTGATGCGGCCAGGATGTTGACATTGAAAATGCTGAAAGGCAATTATGACGGATTGAAAGCCCCGCATTCCATTTTACTGTCTGCTTCCACCGCCAAAGCGATCTTTGGCAATGAAGATCCTATGGACAAGCTGATGAAGATCGGGAATAGATTAGACGTAAAAGTAACGGGAGTTTATGAAGACCTGCCTTCTAACACTCAATTCAGAAAACTTCATTTTATAGCGCCATGGGATCTATATACTTCTTCTGAAAAATGGATACAGGAAGCCCGTGACCACTGGGGATATAATTCATTCCAGCTTTTTGCCCAGATTGACGAGCATGCTGACTTTGATAAATTAAATGCTCTTATTAAAAATGTCAAGCTGGATAAAGTAGCTGACGATGACAAAAGGTTTAAGCCCGAAATATTTCTTTTCCCTATGTCTCAATGGCAACTGCGTGCGAATTGGGAAAACGGCATACAAACAGGCGGGCTTATTCAATATGTATGGTTGTTTGGTATCGTTGGCATTTTTATATTGTTGCTGGCCTGCATCAATTTCATGAACTTAAGTACTGCCCGTTCCGAAAAAAGAGGAAGGGAAGTAGGTATCCGCAAGGCTGTTGGGTCAGATCGCTGGCAGATCATCAAACAGTTCTTTGGAGAATCATTATTAGTAGTAGTATTAGCATTTGTGGTTGCTTCAGTCATTGTTGTTCTATTGCTGCCCTGGTTTAACCAGGTTACTTCTAAAAAAATGGTCTTTCCCACGGATAACATTGCGTTCTGGATGGTAAGTGTAGTTTTCATTTTTATTACAGGTTTATTGGCCGGTAGCTATCCTGCATTTTATTTATCTTCCTTTCAACCGGTAAAAGTTTTGAAAGGAACATTCCGGGTTGGGCGGTTTGCTTCCGTACCGCGCAAAGTATTGGTGGTAGTTCAATTTACTGTCTCTGTTGCGCTGATCATCGGCACTATCCTGGTGTATCAACAGATTCAGCATACCAGGGAGCGGCCGTTAGGTTATGATAACAGGGGAATAATTATGATTCCAATGAATTCACCGGAGTTTTATGGAAAATATGACCAGCTTCGCAGTGAGTTGAAAGGGAAAGGCGCTATTGAAGAAATGACTGAATCGTCAAGCCCATTGACGGGAATCTGGAGTAATAATGGCGGATTTACATGGGAGGGTAAGGATCCGGGACTGGATGCTGGTTTTTCTGTTGTCTGGGTCACTCATGATTATGGCAAAACAGTTGGCTGGCAGTTTACAAAAGGCCGTGATTTTTCAAGAGACTTTTCAACAGATACCGCCGCCCTGGTTATTAATGAAGCAGCGGTAAAATTCATGAATATTAAAAATCCTATAGGAACGGTAAT
>CAMLEX010000154.1 GCA_946479055.1 uncultured Bacteroidota bacterium
AGATCGCTATGATATTCCAGGAGCCCATGACATCGCTCAACCCGGTTCTTTCCTGCGGTGAGCAAATAATGGAAGCATTGCTGGCTCATAAAAAAATTTCAAAGGCAACTGCGAAACAAAAAACCATTGAATGGTTAGAAAAAGTAAAACTTACCAATCCCCAGGCAATCTTCAACCGTTATCCGCACCAGCTAAGTGGTGGGCAAAAACAGAGAGTGATGATTGCTATGGCTATGTGTTGTGAGCCTTCCTTACTTATTTGCGATGAGCCTACTACAGCTCTGGACGTAACGGTGCAAAAAACAATTTTACAATTGATCAAAGAATTACAACAGCAAACAGGCATGGGTGTCATCTTTATTACTCATGATCTGGGCGTTGTAGCGGAGATTGCTGATCGTACGATTGTGATGTATAAAGGGGAGATCGTAGAGCAAAATATAGTACAACAAATTTTTACAAATGCCCAACACCCCTATACCCAGGGTTTACTGGCCTGCCGACCTCTTCTTCATGACAAAGGAAAACGATTGCCAATAGTGAGTGATTTTTTAGGAAAGGAGCCAGCTATCAAAAGTGAAAAGTCAGAAGTGAAAAGTGAAAAATCCGAATCAGGCAACGAACAACGAGTAACGAGTGACAATAAACAGGAAGCGAGAGACAAGCTACGAACACAACAACACTCAACAGTTCCCGATAAACGAGAAACGGATAACGAGAAACGAGAAACGGATCAACAAACAGCAACCTTATTAAAGGTGGAACATCTCTCCGTCTGGTTTCCATCCAAAAAATCTTTTTTAGGCAAACCAATTGAATATACCAAAGCAGTAGATGATGTAAGTTTTGCTATTACGAAAGGAGAAACAATGGGACTGGTAGGCGAAAGCGGTTGTGGCAAAACTACATTGGGCAGAACTCTATTGCGACTTATAGAGCCAACTTCCGGAAAAGTATTTTATGATCGCATTGATCTTACCGCTAAGAAAAAAGATGAGCTGCGGGCATTAAGGAAAGAAGTACAGATTATTTTTCAGGACCCTTACTCTTCTCTCAACCCGCGATTAACAATCGGATCGGCGATTGCCGAACCGCTGAAAGTACATCATATTCATTCAACCGAAAAAGCAAGAAAAGAAAAAGTAATTGAACTTTTAGAAAAAGTAGATCTGAAAGCTGAACATTTCAACCGTTATCCGCATGAGTTTTCGGGTGGCCAGCGCCAGCGGATCGCTATTGCCCGTGCTTTGGCATTAAACCCTTCCTTTATTGTTTGCGACGAATCTGTTTCGGCATTGGATGTAAGTGTGCAGGCGCAGGTATTGAACTTATTATCTGACCTGAAAAAAGAATTGGGCTTTACCATCATCTTTATTTCGCATGATCTTTCCGTTGTCCGTTATATCAGTGACAGGATCCTGGTCATGAACAAAGGAAAGATAGAAGAAAGCGGAAAGGCCGATGATATTTATTTTAATCCCCGCACTGCATACACTCAAAAGCTCATTGCTTCAATACCAAAAGGCATGGTCATTTAATCTTCTTCATAGTCAACTGCAGCGCTTGCGAAATAATTTTCACCGCCAGATTTTTCATAAAACTCCTTGGCGCTTTTCCTTCTGGAATAAAGTATCCGTTTTAATTCTTTTGTTAATTGTTCAATTACGGGTTCATCGTCTTTGATCTTTGTATCATTATACCCGGTAAAATTATAGTTCAGTGTATTTGAAATATTACGCATAAAAGAATAATCTTCGGATTTTCTTTTTTCCTTTTTAAATTCAAACTGTTCAGGGTTCTCCGGTACAAGCCCTACTGTGGCTATCTTCCAGCTTGCATCATCTTTTTTGGCTTTATATTTAAAGAAATAAACAAATCCTTTCTTGTCTTTTAGCTCAGCGGGCAATCTATCAACATATAACAGGGTATCGGGTTTATCATAGATTTTCTCTGCAAGCAATTTGCTTTTAGCAAGGTCAATATGATTATTGTACAGAACTGGAAATTTAAATTCTTTGCTGGCAGCCTTAAGATCTTTATACAATTCATAACGGTAATCATCCAGACCTGCAAAGTATTTTACCAAACTGTCAGGATAAGGTTTATTATTTTGAAGAAGCAATAACAGCGTATTATATTTCAGCCTCTTATCGGTTGATAAAAGAGTTTGCTTAAACAATGATTGCACAGCCGGGCTGTTTTCCCAATAAGGCATTAATAAAGTAGTATAAAGACGGAGCTTTTCATTCCCTGAATTATCTTCATCTTCTTTACCATATGCATTTCCTGTATTCTTTTTTTCCTCCTTTCCCTGCTCTGCTTTCTCAATAGCTTTTTGTTTTTCCGACATGGCTTGTTTTTTCAACTCCTGTTTTGCCTCTATCAAAAATTTGCTGAAATACATTTCATAATCTTTTTGACTTACCAAGTTGCTATCCACCATTTCTGCCAGCAATTGCATCATACTGCTTTTATAATCATCAAGATTCAACAGCGGCAACAATCCGGGAAGAATTGTCCTGGTTAATTTCAACGAATCCCGCAATTCATCCATGAAACTACCATTGTCATAACTATACCTTCTGCCGAAGGATTTTATTTCGTTGTTGAATAGCGGAGAATAATCAGATGACCCGCTGCCGGAACTGATATCCAGCACCGGGGGCTCAGTTGTCATTATATCCCGAAAAACGTTAAAAGCATATTGTGTTTTTTGTTGTAACAGTACTTCAAGTGAACTATGCTGCAGTTCCAATGTATCGCCGGCTGCATAGTATAACTCTTTAAGATAATCTGTCGCTTGCCTTGTTGGTATATCGTCCAGTTTGCCTATCAGCGTTTTTTTTGTATCCAGGTATTTTTTTTCTTCCCAGCTGAGGAAAGAAATTGCTCTTTTCAGTTGCGGCAAGTCACTTGAATCCAGTCTTACTGCGTAAATATTTTTGACAGCTCTTTTATGGGCAATGCTATCACTACTTAGGAAATCAGCAAAAAACAAATCTGATTTTTTTGAAAAAGGATCGGTGCCCTGTAATGAATGAGCCGGAACAAAACTTTCAAAAAAAGATTGGACAAAATTGCTGGGCTTGCTTAATGTATCCGACTGCGTTACGATTGAATATCCAATGCCATTTTTATAAAATGTTTTACTCCAGATTGTGCGGCTGCTGCCGGTATCAGTGATGATGCTTTCCCATACTTTCATTTGCCCCGGTAGTTCATATTTCTTTTTCATTTTTATGATACCGGATGAATCTCCAAAAAGAGAACTTTGATTTTCTTTTTCCAGCAGCGTTCTGTCTTTGATGTAGTTATATCGCTGCATTTTAAAAAAGGAGACAAATATCTTTTCACCGGTTGTATCGTTAGCTATTATCTTGCTGCGAAACGCTCCATTTTCCAGCAAATCCGTTTCCGACGGCTCATCTTCATCGCTTGCAGAATAATTGTAATTGGGAATATCCAGTTTCTCTTTCAGATCTTCTGGAAATACCGGGCTCTTTACAGAATAATAGAGCGAAGTATCCTTTCTTTCTTTTGATGCAGAATAATTATAAGGTTTTATTTCAAATGAATTCAGGAACCTGTTCATAATAGTTTCCTGTTTGCCATGAGCAACCAGTGTATAATAATGCGGCCCTTGTATGACGAATTTTATAAGATAAAGAGCTCCATTCTTGTCTCTATACCTGCAATCCAGCGCCGGGTAACCTTTGCAGGTAGTTTGTTTCCTGCTTAACAGTGTGTCTATAAATTCAGAAGCTTCAAAACTTTCTGCCATCAGACCAAGATCAAACGTGTCCTCTTCAGCAAAATGATAATTATGAATATCCGTACGAATGACACGATATTGTGTATTGCTATTTTTGTCCTCCGCATCATAAATCCAGCTACCATCATTCCCGATATAAGGCTCATGTGGCAGGTCAATACCGAATCCACCGTAAGACGGAGAATATTTTTTCCAAACAGTAGTTGCAGGTGATCGGTACTCTTTCAACAGAATGCTCCCAAAAAACTTTTTGGCCTCTTCTCCATTCTTTACATACTCGCCGGTACCACTCATTTTAAAAATAATTACTTCAAAAGGAGTTATAAAAATATTATACCGTTGTATATCACCCCGTCGTGTTTTATTGGTCAGATCAATGCCCGTATATCCATTACAGATGATCTTTGTTTTATTGATAATTTTCCCGGGAATATTTTCATATAATAAACTATCAATAATTTTATTCACTCTTGTTGTACTATGTCCCCACATCCATGCATTTGTCATTATACGTGTAACCATATAATAACTGCCATTAGCCATATCAGCATACTGGCGCTGATCCAAACCTGGTTCTTCACCAAATTTGTAAAACTTTCCAGGTATATCCACTTTGTATAAATCATCGTCCGCAACCTGTGTAGAAAAAGAAACAGCGACCCTTACTTTCTCTACCTGGTTTTTATGCTGACTATCTCTTGCACCCATTTTAACCGGTCGTAGCCTGTATCCTTCGCGGCGAAGCATTTCAATAACTCCACGGTTGCCGGGTAAATGAGCTGCTCCAACGCCTACAAAAAGGGATTGCCCTGATTTAAGAATCGAATCAATTGAAGAGGCCTGGATCTCATTTCGCCTGTATAAAAATTTTTCATCAAATGCTGCCGAAAAACTATTGTATTTATTTATTGAATCGAGCCAATCCAGGTTGCCACTGCGATAGGCTTCCTGTAGTTTATTGGATGAATAAACATCCTCATTGTCATAACTTCTTTCTTTAATGTTCCTGTCTTTGGCTGCATCTTTATAAGCTTCCATCATCAGTTTCATGCTTTCACCATATTTCTCCACTCCTGCTACTTTTTTACCCCATTTTTTACCACATTGATAGATGTACATATCCAGGTAAGTGTCCTCTTCAAAATCGCTTGTTTCATTACCATAGGAACGGTATAATAAATTGTTGATAGCGGAAGGATTGCTATACAATGCCCTTTCAATCTTTTTGTCGTATTTATAAAACTTTAGTGTGTTGATCCGGAGATATTCGTTTGGTAACTGTGTACCGCCACCGTATAGGCTACTGTAGTTTTGGTAGCCGCTACCACCCAACTCATATTTGCTCATATCTTCCTGCCATGATTCAGGATTAGTTTCCAGGGCTACCACGTCTGCATTGCGGATACCAAGAAAAAAAGAATCAGCGAGGTGAAAAGCAAGTTTGCTGCTGACATGCATGGTACCAAAAAGGTAAGATGGTTTTGCAAGCCCTTTACCACTGATCTCCCATAAAAGGCTGGGATATTTTTTGGTTTTTATTTTAGGCTGAGCATATAGCAAAAAAGGCAAAAAGGCAAGAAATAAAATAAGCGTCCGCTTCATACAAATTGATCATTCAGTTGGTGGTAAAATACTATTTTATCTGATATATTTGGAAACATCAGATTCAATCCTTCCATACATATTATATAACCTTAATAGATAAGAACATGTTCGCAAAAACTAAGATGCATATTCCCGGTAAAAGCATAACCTGGGAAACTACCTGAGTTCAAACTTCAACTTAAAAAAAATATTGCCCGAAACCTATAATTTTCGCTTCAAATGTTTACTTTTGCCAGCTTTTAAAGCTGTCGCAGGACAGAGCCCGGTGCCGTAAGACCGGGGTTTGCCGCTCCGCTTTGATCATTTTGATCATGTTTGCCCCCGGGCAAAGTGGAACCGAACACCCCTTCCGTCTCCCCGGTTTATGTCCTGAGATCTTTTATAAACCACAATAATCATCAATGAAGCTTTCACAATTCCGTTTCGATCTTCCCTTAAACCTTATTGCTCAAAATCCTGCCAAAAAACGTGAGGATGCCCGTATGATGGTCGTTCACCGCCATACCGGCCAGATTGAAAACAAACATTTCCGCGATATCCTGGACTATTTTGACGACAAAGATGTTTTCACCGTCAATAACACAAAAGTATTTCCAGCCAGAATGTATGGCCGTAAGGAAAAAACAGGTGCTAAGATAGAAGTGTTCCTGCTTCGTGAATTGAACAGGCCAAATCGCCTTTGGGATGTGATCGTTGATCCGGCCCGTAAGATCCGTGTGGGGAATAAACTATATTTTGGCGACCAGGAAGACCTGGTCGCAGAGGTAATTGATAACACTACCAGCCGTGGCCGTACCATCCGTTTCTTATGGGAAGGAACAGAAGAAGGTTTCCGTGCACAATTAGAAAAATTGGGAGAAACACCACTGCCAAAATATATTAAACGCAAACCAGACGAAGAAGATAAAGAACGCTACCAAACAGTTTATGCAAAGCATGAAGGTGCAGTTGCCGCTCCTACAGCAGGTTTGCACTTTAGCCGTGAGTTAATTAAGCGTTTGGAAATAAAAGGTATTCGTTTTGCGGAGGTTACACTTCACACAGGGCTTGGCACTTTCCGCCCAATTGAAGTAGAAGATCTGAGCAAACATAAAATGGATGCCGAATATTATAATATTGATGAAACTGCTTGCAAAATTGTAAACCGTGCCAAAGAATATGGTCATCGTATCTGTTCTGTCGGTACTACTACCATGAGAGCACTGGAATCATCTTTTACAGCACAAAAACTGTTGAAACCATCTGAAGGCTGGACCAATATGTTCATCCACCCACCCTATGATTTTAATATCGCTGATTCTTTGGTAACAAACTTTCATTTGCCCAAAACAAGTTTACTGATCATGACCTGTGCTTTTGCCGGTTATGAATTAACAATGGAAGCCTATAAAAAAGCTATTAAGGATAAGTACAGGTTCTTTAGCTATGGAGATGCATTGCTTATAGTTTAGAACCACGATTTATTGGATTTATACTGATTTTAGAGATTTTGAAACAGCCCTGCTTTGATGGGGCTGTTTTTGTGTCATTACTTAAGTTTACCTCGTTAAGTGCAACATCCATTATTCTTTTTGTCTATTTAATCAGGATTTAGTTATCACTAATAAACAAGCTATTAACACTTGTTTGGGTGTCTTTTGCATGAACCTTCCAATGCCTTACCTTTGCGCCAGTTTTTTAACCGCATAACAATTAAATAATATGGCAGATATTTTTGAGCGTTTACTTCAAAATTATGGCCCTCTTGGCCAGCATCGGGAAAGAGCACATGGTTATTTTGCCTTTCCCAAATTGGAAGGGGAGATCAGCAATCGTATGAAATTCAGAGGCCAGGAAATGATCGTCTGGAGTTTGAATAATTATCTCGGTCTTGCTAACCACCCCGAGGTAAGGAAAGCTGATGCTGACGGTGCTGCTCAATATGGTCTTGCGCTGCCTATGGGTGCAAGGATGATGAGTGGTAACAGCAACTTTCACGAACAGTTAGAAGCGGAGCTGGCTGCTTTTGAGGCAAAAGAAGATGCAGCTTTACTCAATTTTGGTTACCAGGGAATGGTTAGTATTATTGATACGCTTTGTGGCCGCCACGATGTTATAGTTTATGATGCGGAAAGTCATGCTTGTATTATTGACGGCTTACGTTTACATCCCGGCCATCGCTATGTTTTTAAACATAATGATGTAGAAGACCTCGAAAAACAATTGCAACGCTCAACTGCATTAATCGAAAAACAAAAAGCCGGAGGTATTCTTGTAATAACAGAAGGTGTATTTGGAATGGCTGGTGACCAGGGCAGACTTAAAGAAATAGCTGACTTAAAAGACAAATATGAATTTCGCCTGCTGGTTGACGATGCACATGGTTTCGGTACATTGGGTAAAACAGGTGCCGGTGCAGGCGAGGAACAAGGTATCCAGGATAAGATCGATCTTTATTTTTCCACTTTTGCCAAATCAATGGCGTCTATTGGTGCATTCGTTGCCGGTGATAAAAACATAATTGATTATATCCGTTACAATATCCGTTCACAAATTTTTGCCAAGAGTTTGCCTATGCCATTAGTAATCGGCAACTTGAAAAGATTGGATCTGCTTCGGACGCAGCCTCAGTTGAAAGATAAACTTTGGGAGAATGCACTTAAGTTACAAAACGGTTTGAAAGAAAGAGGATTTGATATTGGTAAGACTGATTCTGTAGTAACACCGGTATATATGACAGGAGGTGTGGAAGAGGCAACAGCGATGGTAATGGATTTGCGTGAAAATTACAAGATATTCTGTTCTATCGTTGTTTACCCTGTGATCCCGAAAGGACATATTATTTATCGCCTTATTCCAACTGCAGTACATACCGATGCTGACATTAAAGAAACACTTGAAGCTTTTTCTGCAACAAAGAAAAAACTGGATGCAGGTGAATATAAAGTAGAAGCCATTCCTGATATGGCAGAAGTAACAGGTAAACGCTTTGATTACATGACTGAAAGACCAAAGAATAAATAAAAGCATGAACTGCTAAACACATATAGTTAATGAGCCCTGCTCCCACTGAAACGGACCAGGGCTTTTTCTTTTATACATCGCTCTTTAATTACAATCCGGTACATTTATCTCTTCAAAAAATTCATACTTAATGCGTATTTTTTTTTTACTCCTGGTTTTATTGCCGCTGTTATCTGTATCTCAAAAAAAGCAGATTACTTTAGAAGACATTTATAAAAAAGGAACTTTTCGTGGCGAATATGTAGCAGCCAATTTTGACAAACCCTCAACCGATCCGCAGATAACTGAAGATTTGAAAGATGAAACCGGCAAACTCATCGGCAAACCGGAAGATATTATTTACAGTTCATCACATCCACGCATTGTATTGCTCAGAACAAATGTGGAACAGATTTACCGCCATTCCTCCAAAGCCAATGTATATGTATTTGATTCGCTTACAAAAAAAATAACCACACTGGATGAAGGAAAAATATTGCATCCTACCCTTTCACCCGATGGCAGCAAAGTGGCGTACGTAAAAGAAAATAATCTTTATATAAAGGACCTTGCAAGCAATTCTATAAAAGCGGTTACGACAGATGGTAAATGGAATTATATCATCAATGGTAATTGCGATTGGGTGTATGAAGAAGAGTTTGAGTTCACCCGTGCATTTGAATGGAGCCCCAAAGGAAATTATATCGCTTATTACCGATTTGATGAAACTGATGTAAAGGAATATAATATGACGATCTATGATACTGCTTATAATAAGGATTATCGTTACAAATATC
>CAMLEX010000155.1 GCA_946479055.1 uncultured Bacteroidota bacterium
CGCGATGCTTTGGGCGACTCTGCTGCAGAACCACTATTTCCATTACCGTCTTTTGTTTTCATGTCAATACGGGGGCTGTTCAGCCTGAGATATGAACCTGAAACACTAGCGTTAGGCAATTTTTTTTCTTTTGCTTCTTTCACCGCAGCCGTCGCTTCTTCGATCTTAGCCTGGCTGCTCTTCAACTGATGACTGTTTTGAATGCTCAGATCGATCGACTCATTGAGAGTGAGTATTTTTTTCTCCTGCCCGAATGCAAAAGAAAGGCTAAATAGTCCGACTAATAATCCTATTATTTTATAGTTCATGTGTCAGTGTTGCTTTAAAAATTGATTTTAAATGCAGGCTTAATTTTTTCCTGATATGTTTTTGAAATTCTTCCTCGGATAAAGATTGTAACCCGTTCAATTCACGGTAATAGAATTGCGTGGTGAGTACATGATTAACTGTTCCGATCAATGTTGCCATCATCAACGATATATCCACATTTTTCTTAAACTGTCCTGCTTTTTGTCCTTCCTGCACCAGCTTCCGGATCAATTCGAGATTTGTCTTTTTCATGTTCAGCATCAGCTCTGCAGTAGCTCCTTTTGTGTGTACTATTTGCTCCCTTGCCATTATCCGGTGAAAACATTCTTGCTTTTGAAACCTTTCAATATAATAATCGATGAGTTGATAAAATTTTTCCAACGGTTCCATTCCCTTGTTATATAGCATCCCTTCCAATTGCATTCTGATATTATCTCCACGGTGAGTAAACAAAGCTTCCATCAGCTTTTCTTTGGAACCGAAATAATAAGATATCATTGCCAGGTTTACTCCAGCATGTTCAGCAATATCTCTTACCGATGTACCATTAAACCCTTTTTCGGAAAAAAGCTTTTCCGCGGCTTCTATAATCTGTATTTGCTTTTCACTATATGTTGTCATACGTATTTTAAAATGAGCCCAAAATTAAACAAATGTTTGATTTAAACAAATGTTTGATTAATTTTCCCTCAAAAACTATTCTTCCGGGTAAATAAATTATACCCGCTAATTAGCTATCGCATTAATGAAGAGTAAAATTAAATATGCAAAAAAAAGATGAGAGGAAATCGCTCAGGAGGCAATAACTATCGGTTGGGGAGTTGGAAAAAAATCTGTATTCCCTTGAAATTGATGGAATTTCTTCAGTAAACAAATGTTTGTCTTCCTCAGACTTCACTTTGGTGTTTACAAAAGCTGCTCTGCCTTTTGTAAAGAGAGTAGTCGTAACTTATCACCCACCACCCAAACAATATCACCAGCCCTGATAACATAAGAGGAATCCGGATTAACCAATCTTCCTTCTTCATTCTCCACTCCCACCACAATGCCGTGTATTTTTTCGCGGATAGCACCTTCCCGAATATTTTTATTGGCAAAGGTTGATTGTTCCCCAATAATGAAATGTTCCAATACCACTTCCACTGGTTTCCTTTCCACTACAAAGGATTTTGCCACTTCCATTTCTGTATGAAATGCATCCAACTGATCATCCGTACCAATCACAGAAATGATATCACCCGGAAAAATCACCTGTCCTCTCTTGGGAGTATTGATAACATCATTACCCCTCTCGATCATGGCCACATTGATACCATATTTTTCCCGCCAGGCCAGTTCACGCAGCGTTTTGCCAACACCCGGCATATCTGCGCTGATCTCAAGTTCCGCCATATGTGCATCCCAGGGAGCCAGCAAATTTTTCTGCGTTTTCATTTCGTCTCTTTCATTATAATTAGCCAGAAACCGTGTCCTGATTCTTAGATACAGGTATTGAATTTTTTTAGAGAAAAGGATGAGTAGTAAAAACATAACTGCCGTAACGATAATGGCAATCTGTGGTGAAAAAAAAAGATCTACCAAAAAACCTATAAGAAAAATGGCGATAGCTGTCCTGAACACCTGGAAAATAAACATGCCGGTTCTGTATTTATTCTGGCGGACAAATTTTTCTACCAGGTCCTTTCGTTGTTTCTTGATGGCCAGTGACCAAAGAAAAGGAGCCATTAACAATAAGGTACAAATTGACCCTACAATGGTTGCCCATGTATTATCACCTAACCGTGTTCGTGTATAGGGCAGCAGGTAATAGGATGATAACATCACAATAGCGGTGGTAATTACAGAAACAAGAATAGTATTGACTATTCCGCTCCTAACATATACCTGCCAGTCAGTACTGTTAGAAATTGTCTGCGCTCTGCTGCTGTACCGGTTGAAAAATTGTGTCCAGCTGGCTGGTAATTTTTTATTCAACCATTCATATACCGGTTCGGATGCCTTTATCATATATGGAGAAGTAAAGGTGGTACTGGCTGAAACCGCTACTACAATCGGATATAAAAAATCACTTGTAACTTTTAAGGTAAGCCCAAGCATAGCAATAATAAAAGAAAACTCTCCTATTTGCGAAAGGCTCATACCTGCCTGCACAGATGATTTTAACGGTTGACCTGCTATAAGGGCTCCGATAGTAGTACTGAATGATTGCCCTAAAATAGTCACAACACTAATTAGTAGGACAGGCCCTAAATATTGAACCAGCATATCCGGATCGAATAGCATACCTACTGATACAAAAAACACAGCCCCGAACAGATCTTTTACAGGTTTAACCAGGTGCTCAATTTTTTCTGCATATACCGTTTCTGCAAGAATAGAACCCATGATAAAAGCCCCTAAAGCTGGAGAAAAGCCAACAATAGTTGCCAGCCATACCATCAATATGCAAAGGGCCAATGAAGTAATGAGCAGCATTTCATCGTTCATGAATTTCCTGGCCTTTCTTAAAAAAGTTGGCAGGAAAAAAATTCCTGAGATAAACCAAAGCACCAAAAAAAAAACAAGTTTAGCCACCGACATCATCATTTCCATACCGGCAAATTGTGCACTAACAGCAAGGGTGGAAAGTAACACCAATAACAAAATGGCTACCAGGTCTTCGACAATCAATATTCCGAAAACAAGACTGGCAAATTTGTGGCCTTTTACACCCAATTCATCAAAAGCACGAATGATGATAGTAGTGGAAGAGATACAAAGCATGCCTCCTAAAAACATACTATCCATTCTTGACCAACCCAGCAATGTACCTACAATATAACCAACAACCAACATAAACATAACTTCTACCAGGGCTGTCACAGAAGCTGGTGTACCTACTTTCAATAATTTCTTAAAACTGAATTCCAGGCCCAGGCTGAATAAAAGAAAAATGACACCGATTTCCGCCCATACACTTATATTTTCGGTTTCTGCTACAGTAGGCAATAAAGTAAAATGAGGACCAACCAGGAAACCTGCAATAAGATAACCTAATACAAGAGGCTGTTTCAACCATTTGAATAAGATAGTGATAATAGCTGCTGCTCCCAATATAAGGCCGAGATCAGATATCAAATTGGGTAGATGAATCATATTGCCAGATTATTCAGTTATTATGAAAAAACAGTCACGCATTTCTAATAGAAATGGCAGCAATTCAAAATAAATTGTACTCCTCCTGTCAATGTTACTGGAAGAATAAACTTCAATAAATCCTTACCAGAAATAATGAGAGGGGAACAGGTGGAGCAGGTGATCTTTCAGTACTTTTTTTGCTCCTGTTATTGCACTGATATCTTTGAAAAAATAATTAACAGATAATGAAAAATTATTCTCTGCTAGTGTAAAAGAAGGTGTTATAGAAAAAGAAAATCTTGTACGATTATTTATGGTATACCAATCGCGGTGTCCACCGTTTTTGTTTTCAATGGCAACCTGCGAAGTTTTTTTTACAACAGGTTTTGCCGATGAATAGAAGGTGACTGTTTTAGCTGGCGCTGTATGACCACATAATGTTAAGCTTAAAAAAACAAGAAGAAAGCTATATGTGATCATCCATTTTTTCATCCTAACGAAGATAAGAAAAAATGAGGAAGGCCGACTGGAAAGGGTTTGAAGGTGTAATGAACAACTAAAACATGTATTGATTTGTTTTATTATCTCAATAGCTCATCAAATACCAATGTTAGCTGCGGCATGCTTGTCAAAAGTCTCATTTTGTCTTGTTCCATAAAAGTCATATTACCAATCTCATAATTTGAAAATTTTCCAAAATATCCGAAGAGTCCACCTACGCCAAACATCCTGAAAGCATACTTCATTTGATGACTGTCCACCAGTTCGGCTTTATGTATTTTGTTTTTTTGACCAAATGCATTGGCTATAATAAAAAAATCAGAAGAAGAGAATAATATTTTTTTTCATATTTGGTTTCTTATTTAGTTGTAAACGTAAAATCCCCAATACCAATATTCATTTATCCATTGAGTTCATAAATCTACAAAATTACAAGAGGTTCATCCGTTTACGAAACGATAGCGAAAAAGATTTCAGTCATAAAAAATACTCTTTACTTAATTAAATTTCAGTTCTTTTATTATACCGGGTTTTACCGTTACATTAATTTTCCTGTCTTTGTATTGTAAACTGCAAACACCTCCTGTTTTGGATTACTGCCGATAAAAGTTTACCATCTTTCCATTGCATATCAATTTCAAAGCCACCACGGGCTTTCATTCCTTTGATACTGCCCTGCTGCCAGTCCTTATTCGTGGGCAAAGCCGGCAACAACCGGATCACTTCATCGGTTCCATGACTTTGCAATAACATTTCAGCAATACCTGCCGTGCCGCCAAAGTTGCCGTCTATCTGGAATGGCGGATGCGCACAAAATAAATTCGGATAAGTGCCACCACCACCCATCACAATAGTTGTAGTCGCTTCTGGTTTTAATAATTGCTTTAATAAAATCAAGGCATGGTCGCCGTCGCCCAACCTCGCCCAAAAATTTATTTTCCATGCTTTACTCCAACCTGTTCCTTCATCACCTCTGGCGGTTAATGTTTTTTTTGCTGCTGCAGCTAATTCGGGTGTTTGCCAGGGAGTAATTTCATCATAAGGATGCAGGCCATATAAATGTGATACATGACGATGGCTGGGATCACCATCTTTCCAATCATCTAGCCATTCATTCAAATCACCTGCTTCGCCAACCTGGTTAGGCGCTAATCTTGGCAATATTTCTTTTAACTCATTTTTCCATGCTTCATCCGTTTGCAAAATTTCAGCAGCGCTGATACATGCATTAAATAACTCACGGCTTATCTGCATATCCATCGCAGGCCCCATGCAGGTATTGCCGGTAAATCCGTCCTCTGTACGATAAGCATGTTCTGGCGAATTGGATGGCGCCGTAACCAACCAGTTATGTGTGGGCTCTTTAATCAAAATAGATTGTAAGAATTTTGCTGCGCTTTTTAATACGGGATAGTATTCCGCCAGAAAATTTTTGTCCTTAGTGAACCTGTAGTGTTCCCAGATATGTTCGCAAAGCCAGGCCCCGCCAGTTAAAGTAGAACCCCAATCCGCACCTTCTCCGGGAGAAGTATAAAACCAGGGATTGCTGATAACATGCGCCACCCAGCCATCGGTATCATAATAAGCTTTGGCTGTTTTTTGTCCGTTATGGCTAAGTTTTTTTGTAAACCGGTGCAGAGGTTCCGCCAATGCACTAAGGTTGGTAGTTTCTGCCAGCCAATAATTCATCTGTACATTAATATCAAGATGGTAATCGCCGTTCCAGGGTGTTTGATATTCCGTTGCCCATAAGCCTTGTAAATTGGCAGGTAATAGACCCTGCCGTGAAGAAGAAATGAGTAAGTACCTGCCGAAATTAAAATACAAAATCGGCAACTGCGGATCAGCATTATCGTTAAAATAATTGATCAACCGTTGATTGGTGGTTAATGTATTTACTGATTTATTCTCCGGCATCTTCCATCGGCAGCGGTTAAATAATTTCTGATAAGCCACTGTACTTTTTTTCAGGGCCGATTGCCAGGAAATATTTTTCGTTGAGGCGAGATATTGTGTTGCTTTCTTCAGCACATCAACAGCCAATAGTGAACCTCCTGCCCAGTCATAATTAGTAGCTGAAGCTATTTTCAACCAGCATTCGGTTGCATTTTCAATCACTAACTCATTACCGGCCGTCTTCAATCTCCCATCTTTCAGAATGGGTTGCAATACCGTAGCGAAATGCATGCCCTTATCTTTTCCGGAAGGCAGTTGCCCTGACATAATGATCTTATTATTACTTACAACAACCGTAGCATTTTCTTTTCTGTACAATGACAGCCGAATATTAATTCCGCCATTTCCGGAAGACGATAATTTTATCCAGGTAATATCATTCACAAAATCCACGAAGAGCTCTTCTTTTATTCGCTTCCCATTTCTTGCAAAACTGGTAATTGCCCTTGCTTTTTCAATATCAAGCTGGCGCTTGTAGTTTGAAACAGTTGCCGCAGTGTCTTTCCAATTGATAAACAGGTCGCCCATGGTTTGATAACAACCATATTTATCATTGGCTCCGTTACCATAACCGGAGCCCCTTCCTTTTGCTACAAAATGTTTTTGCAAGAGCTCCTGGGCTTCTTTGTTTTTGCCGGCCAGCAATAAATCCTGGATAGGCTTCAGATAGCGGTAAGCACTGTCACTATCTGCATCCTGCGACCCACCCGACCATAAGGATATTTCATTCAAGGCAATCCTTTCTCTTTTTGTATCGCCATACATCAACGCACCTAACCTGCCATTGCCTAAAGGAAGGCTTTCGGTGAAATTTGCAGCTGGCGCATTGAAGGAAATAGTCAGATCAGCTTTTTGTGCTGCCACATTCTTTAAAAACAAAAAGCAAATAGTCAACAAGACTACCCTGTTCCTGAAAATAATCCGAGTATGCATCACTTTAATATTCTTTGTCAATTTTTTATCTTTTTTCATAGCATAATTCTTATTATGAAAAATTGCCGCTATAATTCGTATTCCGGTTATTACTAATCAATCAAATGACTTAACGCAACTTGTCCAGAAACTGGCCGGTTGGGTGAGTATAAACTCCTGGTGCAAAATCCAGAGCAAAAACAACTAGTTGCTGCGAAAATATATTACCGGAAAAAAGGATGCAGCTTATTAAAAAGTATATCTCTTTTTGAATAACAAATTTTTTCATTTTAATTTTTGGTTAGTAAGGTTATTTAAATCCGTCTTTATGTCTTTATTTGTCATGCTTACCAGGTTTACGATTGGTTTTTCTTTTGTCCTGAAATCATTCTTTTCAATCCTTACTCCTTTGCAGGCCGTAAGATAAAGGGCCGGTCTTTTCTCACCGGAGTTCATAAAATCAGTTTGAATGATCGTATTGTCTTTAAACAAAAGACCTTCGGTACTGCGTGCGGAAAGCAAAGGGTAATCATATACTTTAAAGATATTGTTTTCAATTTTTATGTTTTTGTGTACCGTTTTATCCGGAGTCAATTCATGATTTTCCGGGGCGATGTTAATAATATAATTTCCCGGCGATGAGTTATACCCGCATTCTTCAAAAATATTATTCCTGATCGTTACATCCTGTACGGCTCCGGATTCATACCAGCTCGAAGCATCATTTGCGATAAGAATAGCATGCATGCCTGTTCTGTAAAAAGTATTATTTTCTATCAATACTTTTCTTCGGGTAGTTAAAAGAATACCCCGCGTATTGGTTCTTTCGAAACGGGAGTTGCGAATGGTTACTTCGGGTGTCCATGTTATATTCTCAATACAAGCTCCTGTTTTTACTTTACCGGAAAGGTTTCCGTCCAATTCAAGTTCCATCTCACGTTTGTTGATCAACTTTGCATTCTTAAGTTTAGCATACGCTATTGGCATAAGCGTTTGGGGGTTGACAAAAGCGATGCTATCATTGGCAAAGAAAGCTTCAAAGCCATATGTCTGGTGATGCATGAATCGAACGGTCAATTTATTGTTTGCCTCAACAGATACAATCTTCAGGTGTGTGCCATGCACATTGACAGGGTCATCGTGTGATCCTGAGGTAAAACAGCTATCTATTAAAATACTTCCCCTGCATCCTGAAAAATGAAAGCAATCTGCAAAAGAACTGATGATGCGTCCTGAATTTTCGGAAGGAGCCGCCACCGCTTTTATCAATGAAATATTTTCGGAAAACTGGGAAACGATTCCCAAGCCATGCATATAATGCATCTTTACATTTTCAATAAGAATGTTTTTACTCAGGCTGATGAAACCTCCGGAATTATCACGGTAAGGATCACGAATTGTTAAAATATCGCCGGGATGAAAACTGGTTTTTGAAAAATCCCCTTGAAAAGTTACATGCAAAGGGCTGGTTTGAATTGCTTTGCTTTCACTCAGTGGCTTAAATGAACTATACTTCATCACGTTTTTATCAGCCTCAAAAAGTATAGTATGATAAGACTTGCTTTTCCATCCTTCACCATAAAAATGGATTCGCCCATTATCAATAAAATATTTTGAATCCGGATGAATTACTGTTTCAATAACCTGAGGAGAAACTGTTTGAATAGTCAACTCCGACATGGTTGGCCGTTCATAATCAAACCGGATATTTTTTAATTGAATGTTTTCACTGTTTAAGATGGCAAAAGAGATCATCTTTCCATGAAGAACAACTAATGTATTATTTCCTTCTATCGTCAGGTTTTTAAAACCATCTGATAAAAAACCGATATTCTTTACTTTGGATAAGGTATCGTTCTCCGTACTGTTAGAAATATAAAGCTCTTGTTTGAAAGATCCATCTGGCCATAAGTCAATACGACCTCCGGGTAGCAACAATGTTACATCAGACTTTGACTTGCTGTATTCGATTGCTTTTTTAATCCCGGCACTGGCATTCTCAAAACTATTTGGCTTTACTCCAAAATCAGTAACAGAAACAATATTTTCCCTATTCGAATCTGGCTGATGATAGGCTGGCTGTTCTGAAAACTGAATGTCGTATATGTTTTGCCTGGATTTATCGTTAACACTGTAACCGAAAAATAAAAACACCAGCAACAGGATATAGACACCATTACGCCATTTAATCGCTTGATTGAAAAGATCGGAAGAGCACACGTCTGAACTCCAGTCACTACCACAGATCTC
>CAMLEX010000156.1 GCA_946479055.1 uncultured Bacteroidota bacterium
CCTGCTTCGCCCATCCGCAAACTGGTTCCCTTTGCCGAAGCAGCAAAGAGGAAGGGAGTAAAAGTTTATCACCTCAATATCGGTCAGCCTGATATTGAAACGCCTCCCGCTATCATGGATGCCGTCCGGCATACCAACATCAAAGTGCTGGAATACAGCCATAGTGCCGGCAATGAAAGCTACCGCCGCAAGCTGGTAACGTATTATAAAAAAATAGGCATTGATGTCAGCTATGACCAGATCATGATCACAACCGGCGGTAGCGAAGCTATTATGTTTGGTTTCTTTACCTGTCTCAATCCGGGAGATGAAATAATTATCCCTGAACCTTTTTATGCCAATTATAATAGTTTTGCCTGTGCAGCTGGGATAAAGGTGGTTCCCATTACTTCACACATCGAAAATGGTTTTGCCCTACCACCCATAGAAGATTTTGAAAAAGTAATTACTTCCAGAACAAAAGCTATCATTATTTGCAGTCCCAATAACCCCACTGGTTATTTGTATAGCCGCGAAGAAATGGAAGAATTAAAAAATATCTGTCTTAAACACAATCTGTATTTTTTCAGCGATGAAGCCTATCGTGAATTTTGCTATCCGCCTGATGGCAAACACGGTGATGGTGATTATGTAAGCGCCATGCATTTAAAAGGTGTTGATGAAAATGTAATATTAATAGATACGATCAGCAAAAGATACAGTGCGTGTGGTGCGAGGATCGGGGCATTGGTAACAAAAAATAAAGCGGTATATGACGCTGCTATGAAGTTTGCGCAGGCAAGGCTCAGCCCGCCAGGTCTTGCACAGATAATGGGTGAAGCTGCTATTGATCTTCCCGATAGTTATTTTAATGGGACCAAAGCTGAATACCTGTCAAGAAGAAATTTGCTGGTAAGCCGTCTTAATGCAATGCCCGGCGTACTTTGTCCCAATCCGGGCGGCGCCTTTTATGCTATTGCCCGTTTGCCGATTGATGATTCAGACAAATTTTGCCAATGGCTGCTCGAAGAATTTTCTTACAAAAATCAAACACTGATGCTGGCGCCCGCTACTGGTTTTTATGGCACACCGGGATTAGGGAAAAATGAGGTTCGTCTTGCATATGTATTGAATCTTGATGCTATCAATGCAGCGATGGATTGTTTGGAAAAAGCATTGGACGAATACCCCGGACGGGTAAGGAATATTGTTGCAGCAGCAGCAATGGAAAAATAATTATTTTTTGAGTTAATATTTCATTTTTGGAGTTTGATTAAAGAATTGCAGAAGGTATATACTATTCAAACACCTCCTGCAATTTTTTAATCCCGTACTTCACCTTGCCTTGGAATAAGGGCTTATGGCTATTCTGCATCTTGACTTAACGCTTATAAATTAAGCGGTTCAGCCAAAGATTTTCCTTATTTTGTGTTACCATTCTTTTCAATCTTTACCCGAGGCTGCCAACGACTGCTCCACCTACTGGAAAAATAAGTTTTAAAACGATTTACTAATTTAAAAACTGTTTATGAGAGATCAATTCTTACTCATTGGTGCATTCCTACTATGCACTATTACCTGCTTTGCACAACAAACGGTAACAGGTAAAATAACCGATAGCAACGGCTCTCCTTTAGCGGATGTATCTGTTAAAGTAAAAGGGACCAGCCGGGGCACACTAACAAATAATTCCGGCGACTTCAGCATACAGGCAAACTCCGCCGATGAATTGGAAATAACCATTGTCGGCTATAAAAAACAAACCGTAAAAATTGGAACAAGTTCCACTCTCTCCATCAGCCTTGAACCAGAGATAACCGAACTCGGCGAAATTGTTTTTGTAGGTACCCGCGGCAGCGGAAGAGCCAAGACTGAAACTCCCGTTCCGGTAGACGTTATCAGGATAAATCAAATTGGTTTACCGACCGCTAAAATGGATCTTACTTCCGTTTTAAACATAGCAGCCCCTTCATTCAACTACAACAAACAAAGCGGAGCGGACGGAGCTGACCATATTGATATTGGTACATTAAGAGGCCTGGGCCCCGATCACACATTAGTATTAATAAATGGAAAAAGAAGACATCCGACAGCTTTTGTGGGTTTGTTTGGCACCCGCGGCCGTGCTAATTCTGGTGTGGATATGAATGGATTTCCGGAAGCATCCGTTGACAGAATAGAAATTTTAAGAGATGGCGCTTCCGCGCAATACGGTTCTGATGCTATTGCAGGTGTTATAAACATTATCCTGAAAAAAGATATCAATCACTGGACTATCAATGCAGGATGGAGTGGTTATTACGATACAAAATTCAACGCTGAGAAATTTAATGCCGGAAATCAATACTATTCAGATAGTAAAATAGATGGAAATACATTCACCTTTTCAGCCAATAATGGATTTGCTCTCGGAAAGAATGGCGGGCTTATTAATCTTTCATTAGACTTTTTAACACAGGACAAAACTTACAGGCAGGCAGATACCAGCAGTCCATTTAGCAATAAAAATTCCCTGGTATATTTAAATACTGGACGTAGAGCCTTTGGCGATGGATCCGTCACCACAGCCGGGGCTATGTATAATATGGAATTACCGACGAGTGCAGGCGGAAAAACCACCTTCTACTCTTTCGGTGGTTATAATTACAAAGCATCAGACGCTTTCGCCTATACAAGAAATTTACATGCGCCTAATCCAAGGCCTGACAGGTATCCCGTTGATGACAGTTATGATCCAATTATTGTTCCGTCAATTATGCGTACTACCACAGATGGCGAAGTATATTATAACCCACATATACAAACACATATTACCGACGCTTCTATGGCCAATGGTGTAAAAGGAAGTGCGGGCAATGACTGGAGCTGGGACCTGAGTAATAATACCGGTTATAATAATTTTCATTATTACGGGGATAAGACGTTCAATGCTTCGATCATTGGTCAATCAACTCCTAATCATTTTGATGATGGGGGGTTCAGATTTTTACAAAGCACAACCAACCTCGATTTCAATAAATCATTTAAAGATGTGGCAGAAGGTTTAAATTTTGGCTTAGGCGCAGAATTCCGTTATGAACGTTATTCCATTTATAGCGGGGAAGAACAATCCTATAAAAATTACGATCCCACCGGAACACAGGCGTCAGGTTCACAGGGATTTCCCGGATTCAGCAATACAGATGCGGTGAAAGCCAACCGCACAAATGTAGGAGGGTATGCAGACATGGCGTTGGATATTACCAAAGCCTGGCTTGTAGATATCGCTGTGCGCTTTGAAAATTATTCAGACTTTGGTTTTGTAAGTACATCAAAGTTGGCTACCCGGGTTAAACTCGCAGACAATTTTAATATAAGAGGATCTGTTAGTTCAGGTTTCAGAGCTCCATCACTGGCACAAATACATTTCAGTAATACGCTGACTTCTTTCAGTGGTGGTCAATTGGTACAATCGCTCATTGCTCCCAATACCAGTACCGTTGCGAGAGCAGCGGGCATCCCCGAATTGAAAGAAGAAACCTCTGTAAACGGCAGTCTTGGTTTTTCATGGAAACCTATATCCGGATTTACGTTAACCGTTGATGGTTATATAGTGAAGGTTAAGGACAGGGTTGTTCTTTCCGGTTTATTCAGTAAAGATGATCCTACATTGGATCCTTCGTTTACATCTCAATTTCCCGCGGATGTTTCTACCGCCCAGTTTTTTGCCAATGCAGTAAACACTACTAATACAGGGCTGGATATCATAGCTGATTATACAAAAAAAATTGGCAGGGGTACCCTCAAAGTATTGTTGGCAGGAAACCTGCAGGATCTGACAATAGATGAGATAAATATACCAGCAGTGCTCAACGATACTAAACTTCACCAAAAAACATTTTATAGCGACAGGGAGGAAGCATTTATAGAAGCCTCAGCACCACAAAGCAAATTTTCTCTGGGCCTGGATTATACAATGGATAAGTTCGGATTCGGTGCCCATTTTACTTCGTTTGGAAAAATAGTTCTGTTAGGCTTTGGCGATGGCGCAGCACCTGATCCCAATAGCCCCGGTGGATTTGACAATCCTAATTATTCAGGAATTAATCCCAGGGTTCCCAGCGATGCAAACCCCAATGTATATGTACCCGAAGTATTTAATTATAAAGGAAAGATCACAACAGATCTATATGCATCTTATAAATTTTCAAAAAAAGTCAGCTTGTTTATAGGTGCCGACAATGTATTCAATGTGCATCCTGATCTTGGCGTAAGTCCCCAGGCTAAAGGATATGCACAGGATAATGAATCAGGCGGCGCCTGGGATTCTGTTCAGATGGGTTTCAATGGAAGAAGGTTATTTACCAAACTGGCTTTTAATTTTTAAATGCTGTATCAATCTCATGAAGCTGTCTCAAAAGTATTTTTTCGCAGCGAACGCCAGGAAAACAGTGAGGCAACGTTTTGACAACTAGCAATTTTTCGTTGCGTCGCTTTCATCTTTGCGAACTTTGCGTGAAATTTCTTAAACTTTTGAGACAGCCTCTAGTTCAGCAATCCTTCCACTATTTCGTTATCTAATGCTGAAAATTTTATCGGGGCAGCAGGTTCAGCTGTATACTCATTCAACTGCAATTGCCACCAGCCTACATCTTTCCAGTTACCTAATTTATATCCCACTTTTTCAAAAGTAGCAAAGTATTTAAATCCCATACTTTCATGAAATGCCACACTCCTGTCATTTGGCAAATTGATCACTGCATACACGGTTATAAAGCCCTGTGCTTTTAAAATAGAAAATAAAGCTGTGTATAATTTTCTCGCAATTCCCGAACGAAGGTGCTCTTCATCGATATATACCGAACATTCAATACTCCATTGATAGGCTACTCTTTCCCGGTACCGGGAAGCATATGCATACCCGACAACCTGGCCATCTTTTTCATAGACCAGCCAGGGCCAGTTTTCCAGGTAAGAACGGATCCTGTTTGCAAAATCAGCCACTGCCGGAACCTTGGTTTCAAACGTAATAGAAGTGTTCCGGATATAGGGAGCATAAATAGCCAGCATAGCTACAGCATCAGTGGGATTTGCCAGTCGAATCATTCACTAAAATTAAGACAGGCCTGCGTTTCAGAAAGCCTAAATTTGATTTCCCTGTTTAGACCAGAATCTTTATTTTTGCCGCCCAATTGGATGCCGGGGTAGCTCAGCTGGTTAGAGCATCGGATTCATATCCGCCGCGGCGGACGGCAGTTCAAGTCTGCTCTCCGGTATGAAAAATAGTTTGGCGAGATTCAGATGGTTAAAATGTTGAATTTCATATCTGCCATAGGCGGACTTGGATTCAAAAAGAATAAAAATATTTGCCGGGGTAGCTCAGCTGGTTAGAGCATCGGATTCATAACCCGAAGGTCGGCAGTTCAAGTCTGCTCTCCGGTACAAAAAGGCTCCTTCAAGGAGTCTTTTTCTTTTATGAAATTTACTGTCTACATATTATTCTCGGTACAATTTAATAAACACTATACTGGCTTTACTTCAAACATCCAGGCAAGATTGCAATCTCACAATGAGTTAGGGAATGACTGGACTGCTAAATACAGACCCTGGAAAATTATTTTCACCAAAGATTTTGAAACAAAGACAGAAGCTCTTGCATATGAAAAATGGTTGAAGACTGGAGCCGGAAGAGATTTTATTAAATCAATTCCTCATTGATAAACGGATTCATATCCGCCGCGGCGGACGGCAGTTCAAGTCTGCTCTCCGGTACATTTTAAGAAAAAGCTCGTAAAACAAATGTTTTATGGGCTTTTTTGTTTTAGTATTTGTTTGCAGTTCATCGTTGCATTATTTATCCCGAACATCGGGACGATGGACAACCTTTCATCTTTTTTTACTTATTCAAAATTCTCAGGATAACGGGGCAATAATTATCCCGGCTCACTATTTTTTTGAGCCGGGCTGAAGTGCTCCTATCATCGTCTGTTGCGTCGCACTCTTCATGGTTCCGTAATTCTACTGGACATTATGGAAATATTCTTCAACGTTTTTGAAGTATCTTGAATCCAGGCTGTCGGTGAGAAGAAAATACAACAGCGGCGTAAAAACATCATTTTATAAATATGGATCAAAAGATAAACGGCGGAACACAATATGGTTTGGACATCGATTTTTCAAGGTTTGTTTTTACCGATGAACAAATACTCCATCTAAGACGGAAATTTGGCCAAATAGCCGAATTCCGGAAAAAGCCAATTACAGAGGAAAATTTCCAAGCGTTATTCGATATATCCTTCGATCTTGTTGGAACATTACCATTGGCAGCTCTTCCTATAGATCCTTTAACTATTCATTTTATTTTAAGAGCGAGAATTAATGAAGACGACGAGATATTTCGGGAACAACAACAAATCTCATACAATTCTACGAATGTTAGCGCTATTAAGGCTTGCAGGTTTAATAGACCTCAGGAAAGTATGTTTTATGGTACCCTTCCATCAGACAAACAAGAGAGATTGTGGGCTGGCGTTTCCCTAGAGTGTTGTAAAGATCTAATTAGTGATAAGAATGATTCATTGTTAACCAAACTGACGTTCGGAAGATGGGTGATAAAAAAAAACTTTTCAGTGTTGAACTTATGCTTTAATGAAAAAGCTTTGGCTGCCCATCCCGGTTTAAACGACCTTATACAAAAACAAATATCTGAATTCAAGGAAAAGCTTCCTCCAAACTCTGCTGACCTGATTATAGAATTTTGGAAATTATTCTCCCAATTTTCGATGGAGAGAAGCGAATCGGAACAGAACTACTTTATTACAACCGCCTTATTTGTTGCGGTGAGAGAATATTATAATGATCGTTTCAATGAAAGGATAAATGGTTTAGTTTTCCCAAGTAGTATGATCCATGGTGAAGCTCTAAATATTGTATTGGTTCCGGAAGCTGTGGAGGAGTTTCTATACTTAAAGGAAGCGTTTATGTATAAATTTTTTCGAGACCCATTGAATATGAAACATTGGACCGGAGGAATTTGTAGTAATGTAGCAACGGTTGAAAACAAATGTTTTGAAATTACCGGAATACTTTCTGGAAATGAAATATTTTAATACAGCAATTCAATACATCTCCGCCGAGTGTCCACGCCCTTCACAAGCGACGTCTCGGCCAGCAGACTTTACAAACAAAATAAATCTGGCGGCCGGATTCGCCGTACTATTGAGATAATATGAAATTTATACGACGAGACAAAGGGATAAGATTGTATGGTTTTAAACTGCTTATTCGACTGTAACTTTATTATATGAAGAAACCAAATATTTCCAGGACGTTAGGTCCGATCCATTTTGAGGATCTGGATCCACATAGATTTGAAGATTTGATCCGGGAATTGATTTATGATTATAAGGATTGGCAAACTATTGAAGCAACAGGCCGTAGCGGAGCCGATCAAGGATTTGACATTCGAGCCTACGAAAAAGTGTCATCCTATTACAATGATTTAGCTGTATCAGAAGAGGAAACTGATGATACTGTCAACACTTCTCATCCTATGGATGGCAACTTATGGATGATTCAATGCAAAAGGGAAAACGAAATTGGACCACAAAAAGTCTCAGAAATTATTTCAAACAATATTAATAGTGAAGCTCTTCCGTACGGCTATATCCTTGTTGCTTCCGCAAATTTTTCAAAAAAGTCTTATGACATCTTCAGAGAAGAATTAAAGAAATTGGGCGTGATGGAATTTTACTTGTGGGGGAAAGCAGAATTGGAAGATATGCTCCATATGCCAAAATATGATCGCATTCTGTTTACCTTTTTCGGCATTTCGTTGATATCTAAAAAGAGAAGTAAAACGACCGAAATAAGATCCCTCATAACAGTGAAAAATAAATTATATAAGTTATTGGGAGAAGAAGGTGTTAATAATCATACGCAGATATTGATTAGAGATATTAACGATACTCGGTATCCTTATCAAGAAGAGTACTCAGATTTTGATTTGAAACCACGATGGGGAAAATATTATTTCATAGGTAATCATGTTCATGGTTTGATGATTGAACTAAATAAATATTACGGATATTATGATTCAAGAAAAAATGAGTGGGATATGGTTTCATCACTGGATTTAAATACCCTGTATGAAGAAAGGGAAAGTTATGATGAAGGTCAGTTAAAGATGCAAAAAAATAATCTCTATAGGCAATTTTGGACCTTTCTGCCAAAAGCAAAACAAGTAGAAATCTCCAAATGGGGAATATTAGAATACGCTGACATTGCAATTGTAGATGATAAAGGTGACCCTGTTAATAAAATGGTGCATATCTATGCTGATTATAAATATGAATTTGGCCCATTTAGTCGCATTATCCATGTTACCGGCGACCAAACAGTAATAGAAAATAAAGGGAGTTTAAGAATTTCCGTATTTCCTGAAACCATCCCGCAATTTCAACCTGGCAAGGTGCACAAAAAGCAGTTCATTATATTAAATGGTAAAGACTTCAAATTACTTGATAACGCAAATTATAAAATAAATACAGTTTACGATTCGGCGGGCCAATATTCTTTTCTTAAGGTGACCGATACAATTGAGATACGAAACGAACTTAAACAAGAGGAAAAAATATGGGTTAAAATAACCTGTATATATAATACAAAAATTAAAGACTACCAAGAAGATAATAAGCACTTGAATGCACTCTACTTTATAAGAAATCAACTTGGAAATGAAATTTCAGAAGAAGATTTCATCAATGTATATGAATTCATTACTACCTATGAACAGTTTTGAAAGTCATTCCCCCACCGCTCTGCGAAAATTGCAGTTTCGTAGTTTTATTCTTTCGCCTCCGGCGTATGCTGAATAGAATTACCGAACGCTGAAGAGCGAGTGCTATTTCTTATCAAGCATCGTTTACGCAATTGTTGGTGTTTTCTCACCAACAACACGAACAACAGTGAAGCCGAAATCAAAATAAATTTCGCAAATGCTCAGTAGCGAACAGAACCCTGAAGTGTTCGACCCTTCCACTTCGGCAAGCT
>CAMLEX010000157.1 GCA_946479055.1 uncultured Bacteroidota bacterium
ATGCCAAGAAAACTTACCATATAAAGTACAGGCCGTTTAATGCTGATTAACCGGAGTATATATTCAATAGTAAAAAGGATGGTGAAGCCCCATTCCATCATATAAAAAATATCACCATATCGTTCGTTGTAAAGCTCTATGCTATCCAGCATTACTACGAGGATGCTGGCAATAATGAGGACAAGCAAAGCAATATCAAATGTTTTTCCAGCAACGGTGTTTGATTCATAAATGGTATCGTGCAGCCGGAATCGCCATGGCCTGGAATTGTTTTTTTGCATATTATAAATACATGATCAGTATTAAAGATAAATACATGGCAATGAAGTAAGAACAGAAATAAAAGAAGATGGCGCAACTATGCCACTTAACTGATCAGCAAATCCGCAAGCTCATTTCTTATGCGATAGCAGACTGTCGTGGCGTAAAAAATTTTACCAATAAAAGCCCGGCAATAAAACCACCGATATGAGCGGCATAAGCCACACCGCCTCCTGTTTCTTCGCCACCCAGCATGCCCATACCACTTATCACCTGCAATAGTATCCAAAAGCCCAGCGCAACAATTGCAGGAACAGGCACAATAGAACGCAAGAGCAATACTCTTACCCTGTTTTTTGGGAATATAAGCATATAACCACCGAGTACTCCCGATATAGCGCCGGAAGCACCCAGGCTGGGTATCAACATATCTCTGCCCAGGAAATGGCTGGCAAACACATGCGCAAGACTTGCCACTAAACCACATAAAAGATAAAAGACAAGGTAACGGGTATGCCCCATTTTGTTCTCAAGATTGTCCCCGAAAATCCACAGGTAAAGCATATTGCCAAGTAGATGCGCCCAGCCGCCGTGCATAAACATAGAAGTGAATAATGTAAAATAGACGGGAACAGGAGTGGGGCCCAGCATTCCGGTCGTCAGATCTTTTCCCGTTATGATCTCGCCGGGCACTGTTGAAAAGCTGGCTATCACCGCTTCATCGCTGCCCATTTTCTGAAAAAAGACAAACACCAGTATATTGATAGCAATCAGTAAATAATTTACTACCGGTGTTATCGTTCTGTCTGAATTATCATCTCCGATTGGAAACATAGAATGGTTTATTATTGAATGATCAAAAACAGAACCACAAAAAGGATTCAGGATACAAGAAGTAGCTTATACATCAGGTTGCCCATGCCAAAACTGGTGATCGTCTGTGATTGTTGAAGAAAGACAACCGGGAAAGGGAAAAACTACGGATTAAATAGACAGCTTTTTTTGTTATAGGAATAGTTTATAATTTTTGGACCAGTATTCTTTTATAAAGCCCCATTTAAAATCGTTGTACTTCCAAATTGTGTCAATTGAAGCGGTTTTAAATAAACTCTCTTTAGCATTTCGAATTTTATGGATATAGACAGCATCTTTAACGTTTGTGTTATTACATTGCCTTCCTGCTATATTGCCAATTCTGATTGCTTTAAAGTTTTCAATATAAAATAGATCACTGTCCCAATTCATGTCAGCACAACCACTTTTATGATAGGAATAGTAATATTTTGTTCCTTTAATTGATTCAGGCGCCGGAAATTTTCTAAAATCTTTTACTTCTTTAAATTTGCCAGTTGATGGTATATAAAAAAATAAATCTAAAACCATTGCAGCGTTACTGGAATAATGCAGTATAACGTCCTTGTATCCGTCTTTGTTGAAGTCCTTAAACTCAGACATTGAGTAGTAGTCTTCCTTTTTAAGTAAAGTGTCACCTTTTGAGTTTAGAAGAAAAAACGATTGCTCCTTTAAAAAACCTATATATTTTTTGTTTGCTATAGTAACTGTATTAAATGAAAATACTGCGGTATCTGAAAAAACTTTCTGCCATCCTTGAGCTGTAAGGTTAATCGAAAATGTTACAAAAAATACTAGTAAAGGCGGTTTTGTGAGTAGTGTTATAAGATTTGGTACAGCTTTCATATCGGGCCATTATTACTTCCAAACCTAATTAACTTTCAATAAAAAAGGAACAACATTGATCATTTATATTTCCCCGGCACTTCCTCACAATCCACCTTTTTAAAAGCCTGATCAGCGGCAAATTTTATAGCAGTATGATCCGTAAAATAACTGCTATCGGATCGAACTGCGGATGGACCAACTCCTCTTAACAAAGAATCACCCTGTTTCTTAAACCAGGTTTCCATCACACTCTTCAGGCCTTCCGACTCAAACGAGTACCACAACTTAATTGTGTCTCCTTCTACAGTTCCATGCACCGGGCCGCTGCTTCCATCTTTTTCAAAATTGTCAAAACTCAGCTTTCCCGTTATTGTATTTTCTGTTTGTACCAGCCAGGCTACCATCGTATCTCTGCCGGTTATTTTCCAAAAGCATCCGCTCATATCAGCAAAGGAATATGACCTTTCGATGGCTTCCCTGTCCTTTTCTTTTTGAACTTCCACTTCCTTACTGACTTCCGGAGTGGTGTTGTTGTTACAGGAAAAAAACAGAATGGACGAAAAAATGATAATCGATCTCATGGTTTTTAATATAATAGTTCTAATAATATGCCAGTTCCGTTGCATTCATAACATTATTTTAAAGAGACCCACAAAGACGACAAAGGGCACAAAGCATTTTCTTTGTGATCGTATATACTTTAAAGCTTACAGTAGGAATAACGACAACAGCCAGATAATCAAAATCGCCGTTACGCCCATAAGGATCGTTGCCATTGAATAAACCCGGAGCATCGCTTTCATATCAATGCCTGAAAATTTTGCGATCACCCAGAAATAGGCGTCATTGGCATGGGATATCACCATAGATCCGGCGCCCATCGCTAATACACACAATAATTTTCCGTTTTCCGTATCCAATCCAAGTACAGGAAGTAAAGGCAGCAGAATTGAAGCGGCAGTGATGATGGCCACCGTAGAAGAACCCTGCGCTGTTTTTAAAATAAATGTAAGAAGGAATGGAAAGAAGATACCTATGCTTTCGAGTAAAGGCATAGCTGCAAAATAACTGCCAATATCGGTAGACGACAGTATAGCTCCAAAAGCACCACCGGAACCTATTATCAGCAATATGGTTCCGGCTTTTTCCAATGCTTCATGCAGCAACCAGTTGATGCTGGTTTTATTCCAACTTCTTTTTGCAGCAAGTGCAAGCAATACTGCTATTAGTAAAGCAATCACAGGATCACCCAACGCCAGCAGATTTTTTATCCATAGGGTTGATGCCTGCGGCAGATCAATAAAAAAAGAACGCACTGCAATCAATACAATGGGAACAATAACAGGAAGAAAAGATTGAATGACGGATGGTTCCGCTTCGCTTTCTTTAATGATCTCTTCTTCATCTACTCCGGTATGCTGTAGTTTTTTTCCCATATAGCCGGCCCACCAATGGCCAACAAGCATAACGGGAAATGAAACAACGAAACCGTATAGTATAAGTTTGCCAAAGTCAACACCGATAGTACCCGCTGCTGTAGCTGCGCCAGGGTGTGGCGGCAACAGGCAATGCACTGCATACAAACCTGAAGCCAGCGATACACTCATGATGACGGCTGAAATGCCGGTACGTTTTATCATGGACTTGTTCAGTCCGCTGAGTACAATAAAACCTGAATCGCAGAATACAGGCAGGCCTACAATAAAACCGGTAATGCTAAGGGCCAGCGAAGCATTTTTTTCTCCTGCTTTTTTCAGGATATAAGCGGCCATTACTTTAGTACAGCCGGTATGCTCAAGCAGCAAACCCAGTAATGTACCTAATACGATTATAAAACCTAATGACTGCATGGTATGACCAAACCCCGTTTTGGAAATATTGATCAGTTCTGGCAATGACAATTGTATACCCAGCCCGGTAACAAAACAGGCAATGAGTAAAGCAAAGAATGCCGGTAACCGGAACTTTGTTGTAAGCAGAATGATCACTGCTATGCCTGCCAGCATGGAGATGATCACCTGCAGCAAAGAAATATTCATTGAAACAAGATAATGAAATATGTTATTTAAAGTGAGTGGTGAGAGGTCAGTTGTAAGTGATTGCCTTGCTTCAATGAATCTTTACTCACCATTCACCCCTGACAAATCATGTTTTTACTAAATATTAGTATCGTATGCAGTCTTATTTTTTTCGTTGATCATAAGGGATATAATTTTCCCAATACCAGGGAGTAAAAGTATCACCGATAGCGGTTTCCAGGAGCTCTTTAAAAATACTTTCAGCATTATCGCTATTGCTCATTATAATAATTCCTGTTCCCTTTTCCGGAAAAATAATGGAGTAGTGTTGAAAACCGTCTCCATGTCCTTCTTTGAATGCCCCTGTGCCATAAGGTGATTGCAGTAAAACCCAGCCTAATCCATAGCTTAACTGTATCGCATCATTCGTTGTGGAATCCTTCAGACGTAAGGGACCAAATTGTTGCACTGATCGGATTTTTATCTGAGCGGTAAACATTTTTTTTGCCGACGATGATTTCAATATACTGTTTTTAAGCACTGCTTTTGTAAATAGTGTATAGTCTTCCAATGTAGTTTCCAGCGTACTGGCTGATCTTGCGTCATTGTCCTTGTCTTTCTCATATAATTTGCCGGTTGTGTTATGGCCAAAGCAATAATCCTTTTCAAATTTTTCCTGCCAGGTATAAGATGACATATTCATGCCTAACGGGATAAATATTTTTTCCCGCATTAATTCTTCCAATGATTTGCCCAGCATATTTTCTAGTACTACCTGAAGGTATACCAACCCTTCTCCTGAATAACGATACTTTGCGCCAGGTTTGAACTTTACCCTCAGCTTTTGATCCTCTTCATCCCATCTCCAGTTGGAAAAACCTGTTGTATGATCCAGGCACATTCTCGCTGTTATTTGTTTATATAAACTATCATTTTTCAGATCGCTGTAGTTATCATGCCATTTTTTAGTAGGCGTATATTCATAGATAGGTTTGGGCAGGTAATCCTGCAAGGGCTTATCCAAATCTATCACACCTTCTTCTACAAGTTTCATTACCAATACCGCAAACACCGCCTTACTCAATGAAGCTCCATAAAAATTTGTATTGGTCTTTATTGGTTCTTTGGTGTCCAGGCGTTTATAGCCAAAAGTTTTTTTATAAACTGGTTCATTGTTATTAAAAATACTAATCGCCAAGCCCTGCACATTAGCAGCTTTTATTAAAGATTGAATCTTATTGTCTAATGAGGTAAAAGAAATTTTACTCTTATCAAGTTTTGTAATAGTTTGTCCTTTAACCTGGAAATGGATACAAGCAGAACAAAGAAGTATGAAGAACAATTTTTTAATATGCATAGAATTTTAATTATAGAATTTTGTTAGCCGAATATACCACAAAAGCTTAGTTTGGAATTGTGTCAGCCGGAGCGGAGCGATAATGATATTTTTAATGTAAATATATTTCAGGACGAGACAGTACGAAAGATGAGTGTTCTTCCGTCAGCCCTGCTATTGCCAATGCAATGTTATGCGTTCGTGCTTTTTGTTTCATTGTCTGAACCAATTGTCATTAGTGATTGAATAAATTAAATTGTCGTGATAACTGTGATGGTAAGATGGGGTAAAACTATATAGTTCGTAACAGTAAGGTCTCTGATATTGTCCGTCAAAGTGAGGTTTAAAGTCTCCGTTATTATATGAAAAAGGAGCAAGCCTTAGTTCAAACTCGTCAAAGTCAAAACCTTTCATTTTCTGTTCTAAACTTCTACTAATTACTAACAAGTCTGGGTTGTTATCATTGTTAAAGTCGGAAATGAAAAAGCCCTTATATGGTATTCTGTAATTTTCAATGAAAGTTGGTTTATGTCTTGCAAGGTCATAAATGAAAGTAATATTGCAACCACAACCTATGCCATTACACCAATATGAAATGTCAGCATATAAAAATCGTTTTCCGCATACTTCTATTATTCTCGGCTCTTGTAAGGTATTGTCCAAATTGTAACCGTAATTTTCACAACGGAAAACTGTGTCTTTATAGCAAGTTATTTTGAAGTCTTTGAAACTTATTTTAGTCGCTCCGTCAATAAAGACTGAATTAGGTTCTTGTTTACCTGAATTCATAGAACCACTGACCTTCAGTTTGAAAGCGTAATTGCTGTCAGAATAAACGTAAATCTTTTTTTCATCGTCCCATTCGGTATTAAGCCTTGTCAAAGGCTTAACTTTTTCCTGATGGGTTATCTTGTCAAGAAAGCTGTCTAACCTAACTGCGTTAGACATATGTGATGCTAGTAAAGCATAAATTTCGATGCTGTCTACCTTTTGAAACTTGTTTGTGTCATTAATAACTGTAGCAGTCCTGTTAGCTTGATTGTTATTTGAATTGCGCCCACACGATAATCCCGTCAGGAAGATGAGAATGAATTTGTAATAAGTCTTCATCGGCGTGGTCTTTCTTTTAGCATGACGCATAACTCAAAAATATACGAAAGTTTTTAACATCCTACTATGTAAACAATTATTTTAATCTATTACATATCAGCGAATTTCATAAAAAAACGAAAGTTTATACTCCAATAAAAACTTTCGCAAATACAATTTGTACCGGATAAGTCCAATACGTATTTTGGCGTACTTTTAATATAAACACCGGATTATGCAGCCTTATGTAATTATGCTCCAGGCAGACGAAGATGACAGGTCGCTCACCGAATCAGTACTGGAAGAAGTGCAGTATAGAGTTCCAATGCATTTTATTGCCCGGATCGGTGATCTGGAAAGCGTGGTAGCCGCTTCGGGATTACCATCAGTTATACTTATCAATAACAAAGATCACCGCCATAAAGCAATTGATATAGTAAGGCATCTGAAGGCGGATATTTCGCTAGCTCATATACCGGTTATCGTATTGGGAGAAATAACAACGCCAGACTATATAAAACAATATTACCGGGCAGGCGCTAATACCTATATCACCAAACCGTCCACCGTAGCCGCTACCAAAAAAAAGATCCAACTGTTTCTTGAATATTGGTTTGATGTAGCTGAAGTATAATCACCATAGTAATTTAATATAAGCGGTTGCTGCGTGCAACAACCATCGGCTTAAAATTTGTAGCTTATCCTAAACGGTTCTATATGAAAAAAAGAGAAAGTTTTTGGGAATTGCTGGAACGGCTTGATGAGCAGGCGGGGCAGTTCAACGTCCATTTATCTGAAGCCAACCGTTATTTTGATATGGCCGCCGGTAAAACAAAAGTACTACTGAAGCGCCATGAAAAAGAACTGCATGAAACAATTGCCAAAGTAAAAAGGGCTTTAAAGAAATTCAAAAAAGACAACAGTACTACAAAGGAAGCGGGAAAAAAAGATACACGTGCAAAATGACCAGGCTATTTCACCATTCTATTCAATAGATGAGATCCGCTGATCATATTTGCAATGATCACACAAAAGAAGTTATAACCATCTAACCAGTATGTAGTTTAAACCTGATCCACTGACCGTATCATTCTTCAATCGGTGCGGCACAAAAAATAAAAAATATAATCATTCTTCCTCTTCTTCCTGAAGGCCATGTACCAGGTCGTCCGGATCTTCCAGGTCTTCAGTCGCAGTAGTACCAGGACGGAGTTTAGGACGGTGTATTACATCATCAGGGTCTTCTTCACCGGTTTCAGCTTCAGGAAGTTCCTCGTGTTCCTGCGAATGTACCAGGTCATCAGCATCTTTTTCTATCCTTTGCTTTGGTGTCAGTTTAGGGGAAGACTTTTTTGTATCTGTTTTCGGAATGGGCTGTTTTTTCATGATCGGGCATTTGTATAAGAGGCAGGAAAAGTGTGCCAGAATGAATATCTTCCGATAGCTATCGGGATCAGACCCTTAACGCACCACGGAATCCCCTTGCAGCATAATAAGATTCTGCACCATTGTGATACAGGAACACAGTATTGTAACGGCGGTCACAAAAGAGTGCTCCGCCGAGTTTCCTGATATCAGCAGGTGTTTTCACCCAGCTCGATGTTTTCAAATCGAAATTCCCCAACTGCTGCAACTCCCGGTATTGTTCTTCCGTTAAAATTTCAATGCCCATGGCCGCGGCCATATCCATGGCGCTATCTTTTGGTTTATGTTCTTTTCTTGAGTCCAGCGCCTGGCGATCATAACAAAGGCTTCTGCGGTCTTTAGGACTTTCAACCGAACAATCATAAAAAATGTATTCATCCGTCTTTTTATCATAGCCAACAACATCCGGTTCACCGCCGGTTGTTTCCATATCATCCAGTGACCATAGTTTCGCAGGATTAGCTTCCAACTTTGCCTGTACTTTGGCCCATTCAATACCTTTATGGTGAGACATGTTTTTCTCAAAACGGGTTTTCAACGTTTGGAGTAGCTCTTCGCTTTGCTGTTGTGACAACTTCTTTTTGTTGCTGTTTACTATGCTCATACGTTTATATTATCGTTGTTAATTGTTCTTATTCATCTAATCCCTTACCATTGAGTATTTGCTTCATATACTTTTCAACCCTCGCCTCCCGGGTTTTAGGTTGTTTGGCTTGAGAAAAATAAAAAATGTAGGCTCTTTGCCGGCCCGGCGTCAATGCAGCAAACGCTTTTTTCAATGCAGCGTTCTTATCTAATTTCTTTTGAAACTCTTCAGGAATTTTGAATTCTGTAGTTTTTTTCAATTTCACTTTCAAACCTGCTTTATCCACTTCGATAGCTTCATAAATATAGGCTTTCAGTGTTTTTTCCATCTTACTTATTTCCCGAACATTGGTGAACCGAATTTGTCGAGCCGACTGCACATTCTTCGTTTGCTGGATCAGGATACCACTAGGATCATTTAACAAAGCACCTTTGAAAAACAGCAATGCACAGTATTCCTTAAATCCATGTATCAAAACTATGTTGCTTTTCCCAAACGCCCGCCCGGACGACCCAGTCGGACAGGTGTAACAAGGGCAACCCCACTTCAATTCT
>CAMLEX010000158.1 GCA_946479055.1 uncultured Bacteroidota bacterium
GACTGGAGTTCAGACGTGTGCTCTTCCGATCTAGCCTTCAAAACAGGTGATATCATCATTGGTAACGGCGTATGGATAGGGGCCAATGTATTTATCAACCCTGGTATCAAAATTGGCAACAATTCTGTTATCGGCGCAAATAGTATCGTTACAAAAGATGTTCCAGATAATGCGATTGTTGGTGGAGTGCCTGCAAAATTATTAAGATTGAAATCTTTTTAGTTAATGCTTAGGTTATGAAGTTCAGTGTTGGGATCATGGAAATCCAATTTTTTATTAAGACACAAGTTATAGTGTGAATAAATAGCACGGCAATGATAATTTTTCATCTAATTGATAGTTTTAAAAGAGGAGGAGCAGAGACCTTATTATATCATGTAGTAAATAATTTAAAGGGGCACGATAATATAGTTATCACTTTGACGGATGAAAATGATTTCTCCACCAATGAAATGGAAGGCATCCAACATATTTCTTTAGGGTTTACTTCTCTTTTGTCGTTGCCGGGTATGGTGTTGAGACTTAAAAAATTGATAGCGAAACATAAGCCGGAAATTATTCATGCACATCTTCCGCTAGCCTCTTTTATAGCCAGGCTTGTAACTCCCTCTACTATTAAATTGTTCATTTCAGTACATAATAACTATTCAGATAGTTTTAAAAAAGTAAGCCCACGGTTATTCTTCCTTGAAAAAAAGTTGCATTCAAAACGGGAAAAGCTTTTGTTTGTCTCAGCCTCTATCAAAGATGATTATAATCATATCATTGGCATAAAAGGAACTTCTTATGTGTTGTATAATTTTATAGCAGATAAATATTTTGCAGAGGAAAACCAGTTTAGCGACATAGCAGTTGAGAAAGAAAAACTTCGTTTGGTATCGGTGGGAAGCTTAAAAAAACAGAAAAATTTTGACACTCTGATAAAAGCATTCAGTATATTGGATTCTTCCAGGTTTTCACTGGACATTTTTGGCGAAGGACCTGAAAGAGCAGACCTGGAAAAATTGATCAATGATCGTCAGCTTGAGAACATAACCCTGAGAGGAGCGGTGCCTGGTGTAGAACGTTACCTTAAAAATTATGATGGGTATGTCCTTGCTTCCCGCTATGAAGGCTTTGGCGTAGCCCCACTGGAAGCGGCCGCAGTGGGTCTTCCACTGTTACTCTCTGATATTGATGTTTTTAAAGAAGTTACAAAAGGATATGCAACTTATTTCTCCCCGGTTGATGAAAAGGAGATGGCGGTTAAATTACAGGACTTTAAGGATAATTTTGACATAGCATGCAGGAAAGCATTAACTTTTAAACCCATGGTCAAAGAAACCTATTCACAAAATTTTTACATGCAAGAATTATTAAAAATTTATAATTCATGACAAACCTTACAGGCAAACTAAGAACATTTTTTTAGTATTTGGAAAGACCGAATTAGTATAGGAGCCAGCCTCATTAAGTGGCGGTTAGTAGGTTCCTGCGCAGACGATATCAGGCTCTTTAACAGTAAAAATAATTTAGAAACCAGCGTAATGGTTTACTGGTTTTCTTTCCAATGATCAACTGCTTCAGGAAATAAAGATGCCAACCTCGTGTTAATTCCTTCCATTTCAGAGGTCCTGGGAATTCTAGTTATCGAGGCATTAATGCCTGAAAAAACTGTTGTGACCTCTGATACCGAAGGGTGAAAGAGATATTTATCCATGATAAAATGGTTGCCTGTTTGAAGCATGTGTACCTAGTTCCTGCTTAAACGTATTACGATCTGTTTTGTCCAAACTACCAACATCGCTGCTGCCTGCTGCAGTATTAAGAGAAGACTATAATGTCGTTTTTCTTTCGATAGCTATATAAGAAAGTCTGTGGCGTTGTTAAAAAAAGTAAAATGAAAAGGAAAAGTTTCAGGCAAGCCTGGCTATTAGCAGTGCTGATATTATTCAATTGTATCAGTCATGCACAGCATGAAGATGAAATAAATAAAATAGCATCAATCCTACAGGAAGAACTTAGAAAAGCAGGAGTTTCCGCAGAACGATCTGCTATTCATCTTTCGAAGCTTAGTCAGCAGGATTTAAAAAAATATGATCTTGATGAAAAGCCTGCAGATGCTTTCTATATTAAATCAAACAATCAATCATTGGATATCCGAAGCCAATCGGTAGATGGATTACGGAATGGCATTTACTGGTATCTTCAATGCCTTGGCTTCCGGTTTTATTTTCCCGGCGAAACCTGGGAGTATGTTCCGCAATTGCAGTCAGCTTTTAAAAACGTAGAGAAAACGGCTGCTCCTTCTTTTTCGCATCGCCTTATCTGGTATGCTTATGGAACGGGTTCGGAGAAGGCTGATAAAGATTATAACAAATGGGCTGATGCCAACCTGTTGGGTGGGGATGAATTGAACGCAGGGCACTCTTACGAGGGTATTGTAAACCGCAATAAAAATGTCTTTTCACAACACCCGGAATATTTCGCTCAAAAGGTTAAAAAAGGTACAACACCGCCTAATCCAAAATTTGAACCGGGAAATGAAGCCCTGGTTCAATTACTAATAAATGATGCGCTTACACAAATCGAAACAAGAGAAAAAAAAACTGGTCAGCTACCCCACATGATCTCGATGGATCCTTCGGATGGTGGTGGTTTTTCTACCAGTGCTTCCGCTTTGAAAATTGGCGGGCCTTCGGAGCAAACATTTTATTTAGCAAACAGGGTAGCAAAAGCAGTCCGGGCAAAATATCCTTCCATTAAAATTGGCCTCTATGCTTACAACCAGCATGCCACACCCCCAAAATTTTCGATGGAGCCCAACATTGTGGTGCTCGTTGCGACAGCTATGAACCAGTCTGCTTATCGTACCGATGAATTGATTGAGATCTGGAAGAAAAAAGGCGTGGAGGTTGGCATTCGTGACTATTTTGGCGTCATGGCCTGGGATTGGGATATGCCGGGGCAACCAAGAGGAGGAAGATTTGCCTATATAAAACAATTAAAACAATATTATAAAACAGGTGTTCGCTTTTTTTCCGCCGAGACGAATATTGGTTGGATCAGCAGAGGACTGGGGCATTATGCCGGTGCTCAACTTCTCTGGGATAAAGAAGCTGATATGGCGGAGATCGAAAGGGAATTTTATACAAATATGTTTGGCCGGGCATCGGACAAGATGAAAAAGTTATATCAATCCTGGCAAAATTATAGTACTGCTGTTCCCCTGGAAGGGGACCTGTACCAGTGGAGCCAATGGATAGAAGCCGCAGTAAAAGCAGAAAATGATAAGAAAGTACAGCAGCGTATCGATCATATAAAACAATACCTGCATTTTGTAGTTCTCTTCAAAAAATGGCGGGAAGAAAGTACAGACGCTAACCTGGTTCAATTACTTAATTATGCTTACAGAGTGCAGGATGAAGGTATTGTAGCCAGTTATCCCCTGTTCAGGCGACTGGCGAATACCGCAATAGCAGGTAAAAAAAATATGCGCTTCAATGATTCAAAAGCAGTGTGGAAGCAAAACAATAAACCGCTTACGCATGACGAAACCAATCAAATTTTTTATGCTGATTTAAACGCTATGGACCGGTCGGAAAAAATGGCTGTTGCTATACTACCAAGACAATTTAAAATAGATACAGAATCAAGAGGTAACAATGCTTTAAAGGGTAAAGCCAAAACTTCTTTACCCATACGCTTAAGAGGAGGTCATAAAATAGTTTTTCAGTTACAGAAAAATGCCACCGCATCCGTTAATATTTCCACTGGATTAACAAAAGCGCATCAATATAAAACGCTGCGACTTACCATCTATCCTTATAATGATGAATTGAATACAGACGGAAAAACCGCAATATTGAATGAAATCATTCAACCCGGGCAACCCTTGAAGGCAATTCCACTGGATGGTTTGGATCCCGGAATTTATATCGCTGTTATTGATGATGCAAAGAATGGATTTACCATGAGTTTTACGGGTGCAGTTTCCTATGCGATAATAGCCAGGAGTCAAAACAGGATCTGGACATTTGGCCGGAACAACCTTGTATTTGCTGTTGGAAAGATTAAAGAATTCCAGGTAAAAAATGATGGAGTATTAACGCTGGTCAGTCCGGCAGGTCGAATCATAGATCTGCAGAAGCAAAAAGGAATTTTTACAATTCAGGTACAAAAAGGAGAAGAAGGCGACTGGAAACTGCAAAGACAGAGTGGGATGTTTCATCTCCAGGGCATAGTGCCATTTATAAATACTGATCCCGATTTTTTATTACGTAATTAAGAATGACGTGAAGAGGGTTTATACCTTTCTTATATGAAAAAGCGATCCATTGGTACAATCGCAGGTGCTGGTGTATCTGATAGTTCAATCACAAGGTTACAAAAAACTTCGAATCATCTCTAAGTATTAATAAATAAATAATGAAAATTAATCTTCCCGAAAATCTTTTACAAGAAGATCATTATTTATTTCCTGACTTAAGCTATGAAGAAGTTACGTCAAGGCTTGTGCACGCAAATAATGTATATGTAACCAAATCCGGAATTGTATTTAAGCGTTTCAGAATTTTGAAAGTATCTATACATCGGTATAAATATTTGTATTTTACTTTTTTTAAAATTGCTGTTGCTAATTTTCTCTTTAAAAAGAAAAAGGCTCTTCCCGGTGACAATAAATATATCATTATCCATAACCTTTGGTGCCGTGGGTACTACCACTGGATTTGCGAAGCACTCCCAAGGCTTTGGGCAGTTAAACAGAACTTGGGTGAATATGTATTATTGCTGCCGAAGAATTATGAAGGAATGCATACCGATACATTAAAAACGTTTGCTTTTAAAGACATACTTTTTTATCCTGAAAATGTAATATTCAAAGTAAAACATTTAATAATTCCAGAAAATCCTGCTGAACTGTATCAGCCTAATCCGCTTATTTGTACAGAAATCAGGAAGTATTATCGCGGCTTACCTGGAAATGACTTATTGGAAAAATTTAGTTTTGGCGAAAGGATTTATATTACAAGGAAGAATGCCGCTAAGAGAAAAGTGGCTAATGAAGACGCAATTGAAAATATGCTGAAAAAATACAATTTTAAAATAGTGGCCTTTGAACAATATAGCTTTATAGAACAGTTGGCCATTATGTTTAATGCGAGGTATCTAATTTCAATTCATGGAGCAGGTCTTACCAATATGCATTTCATGAAAGAGGGGGGGAATATATTGGAATTGTATAAGAAAAGAGTACCTAAAGTTGATTGGGGCAGGGGATTGAGAAGCGATTTACCAAGTCCCTGTTATATGAGGCTATCTTCTGCTTTAAATCATAAATATTTCATACAATTTTGTGAAGCCGTTGATCCAAAAGTACCAGCAGGAAGCGCCGATATAATCGTGGATATAGAGGAATTTGAAAAAAATATACGCAATATGATTAAAGCCAGCGCATGTTAGCGATTAAATATGCAATACAGCAGAGCTGTAATAAAGAATGCATCACCTGAACTCCTGGCAATCAGAATAAGAAAAAATTAGAAGTGTTACCCTTGCCTGATGGTGAGGATTTTTTTACTGAATTTTAGTAATGCAAGTCAAAATGACAAAAAAGGTTTTATTTATATCCTATAATGGTATGACAGATCCGTTGGGGCAATCCCAGGTTCTGCCTTACTTGTTTAATTTGGCTAAGCATGGATACAACATTACTATTCTGAGTTGTGAGAAAAAGGATAAAATGGAAAAAGACGAAGCATTTATTCGTAACAGCATAGTGCAGGCAGGTCTTAAATGGTATCCAATATCATTTCACGATTCTATACCTATTCTTTCAAAAATATATGACCGCTATTTATTGAAAAAAAAGGCTTTTGAATTATATAAAAAAGAAAAATACGACCTTATTCATTGCCGGAGCTATATATCGTCTGAGGTGGGATTAGCATTGAAAAAGCAACTGGGGGCTAAATTTATTTTTGATATGCGGGGCTTTTGGGCTGATGAAAAAAAAGATAGTAAGCATTGGAATGTGGATAAACCGCTTTATAAATTTATTTACAACTATTACAAAAGACTTGAAACGAAGTTACTTCTCAACGCTGATGCTATTGTAGTTTTAACGCATGCTGCAAAAGATGAAATTATGAAATGGACGGTAGGCCCCGCTGTTGGAAGTAAGATCAGGGTTATTCCCTGCTGTGCCGACCTGGTTCATTTTTCTGAACAAAATATCAATTTGGAATTGCAGGCAAAGCTGAGAGAAGAGATAGGTTTATCAAATGCCTATCCTGTTCTTTGTTACCTGGGCTCAATTGGTGAGTCATATGCTGTTGATGAAATGCTTTATTTTTTCAATCAATTAAAACGAAAATACAATGAAGCAAAATTTTTATTTTTTACAAAGGATGCGCCAGAATTGATATCAGGAAAACTTAAAACCCATTCCAATATTCTACCATCAGACATAATTATACGTTTTGTTCAGAGGGCCGAATTACCAACTTATCTTTCGTTGTGCACGTTCTCCGTTTTTTTCTATGTGCCAACTTATTCCAGGATAGCCTGTTCTCCAACAAAGTTTGCCGAGATTTCGGGTTTAGGTTTGCCCATAGTCTGTAATGTAGTGGGAGATTTGAATAAGGAATACCTGGCAGGGCTCCCGCATATCGTAATTAATAACCTTAGCAGTAAGCAATTAGAGGACTCCGTAGAATTGATTGAAGGACTAAAGAAATATGATAGGGATAGTATCATCAATTTTGCCCGGGACAGGTATAATTTATCGGATGGAGTTCTCAGGTATCTTTCTATTTATAACACACTTACAGTTTAAATTTTAATTGGACAAGTATGAAAATTTTGGTTACAGGATGTGCAGGATTTATTGGAAGCCATTTGTGTGAAAAGCTGGTAGCAGAGGGTCATGAAGTAATTGGTATAGATAATTTTGATGATTTTTATTCGAAGGAATTTAAGAGTAAAAACATAGAAAGCCTTAATCAATCGCCAAACTTTGTTTTGCGATTGATTGATATTCGATTAAAGGAAGAGCTGGATTCAATAAGAGAAGAATTTGAGTTAGTGATTCATTTAGCGGCAAAAGCAGGAGTACGTCCCTCCATTGAAAAACCGGAAAATTATATTGAAACCAATATTACCGGTACCCAGAATATTCTTGATCTCATGTTAAAAAGGAAGGTAAATAAAATTGTATTTGCGTCTTCCTCATCAATATACGGTGATAATACAGTGTCTCCTTATTCCGAAAATGCAGTGGTTGACTTCCCTATATCCCCCTATGCATTTACAAAAAAATCTTGTGAACTTTTACTGTATACTTATTTTCATTTGTATAAGATCAACTCAGTTTTACTTCGGTTCTTTACTGTATATGGCCCCAGGCAAAGACCTGACCTGGCTATCAATAAATTCTTCACAGCCATAGAGCAAGACAAACCTATTTTTGTTTTCGGCGATGGAAGTACTGCAAGAGATTATACGTTTATAGCTGACATCATAAAAGGAATCATGAGTTCAATCGATTTAATTAAGAAGGAAAGCGCCGTTTATGAGATCATTAACTTAGGAAATAACAGGCCTACGAAACTGTTAAGCCTGATTCAAAAAATAGAAGAGGTGGTAGGTAAAAAAGCTGATCTTTCCTTTAAAGAAATGCAACCTGGTGATGTGATCATGACTTGTGCAGATACTACCAAGGCCGGGCAATTATTAAATTATTCGCCGGAAACAACGTTGGATAATGGCCTTCAATTGTACTATCAATGGCGACAGTCTCAATGATCATTCAGATAATTAATAGTGATATATCCAGTTTTATTACATAATCTTTATTACTCCCTGAACTTTTCCGGAGGTTTATCAAATGATAGAAACAGGTAAGGTCAAAAAGCTGCATTTCTTATTGGTTTATCCTTTGAATACAGTTCCCAGTCAGCGTTTCAGATTCGAACAATTTTTTCCTTCTCTAAAGCGGCAAGGCTATTCTTGTTCAGTCAATTGTTTTTACGATAAAAAAACTTTTTCCATCCTTTATGCCAAGGGAGGAAAATTACAATTGACATTCAGAATGCTTTCCTGTTTTCTGCGAAGGTGCGGCCACGTGTTTACATTAGCAAAATATGATTGTATTCTTATTCAACGTGGTGCTGTTCCTTTTGGCCCCCCTGTCTTTGAATGGATTATCCGTTTCCTGTACCGGAAACCCATTATTTATGATTTTGACGATGCGATCTGGATGCCACCCGAAGGGAAAATTTCTGTTTTCAGTCGTTGGATAAAAGCCTATTATAAAGTAAAGAAGATCTGCAGCTGGTCTCATACCGTAGTAACCGGCAATCAATACCTGGCGGCTTATGCACGAAGATTTTCTGATAACGTGGTGATAATACCCACGGTGGTGGACACGGACCAACATTTTGTACCGGCCTCCTATCATCAGCTCTCCAGGCAGGTCATTGGCTGGACAGGGTCTCATACCACATTACCCTATCTTGAAGCATTGGAGCCTGTTTTAATCAGGCTGCAAAAGAAATTTGATTTCGAATTGATGGTAATGGCCAATAAGCCGCCCCGGTTTCAGCAACTGAATTTTCGGTTTGTACCCTGGTCAGAAGAAATAGAAGTAACGGCCTTAAATAAAATTGATATAGGCATTATGCCCTTGCCTGATGATGAATGGACAAAGGGCAAGTGCGGGTTTAAAGCTATACAATATATGGCATTGGCAAAACCGGCAGTGGCTTCTGCAGTAGGGGTGAATAAAGAGATCATTGATCATGGGGTGAATGGCTTTCTTTCTGCTACAGATGAAGAATGGGAGAACCATCTTTCCTTCTTATTGCAAAATCCGGTAAAAGGAAAAGAAATGGGAAGGGCGGCCCAGCTAAAAATAGACCATGACTTTTCACTCAGGAAGGCTGTGG
>CAMLEX010000159.1 GCA_946479055.1 uncultured Bacteroidota bacterium
GGATAGCCAAAAATTTTCATTTTGAATCCGTACATGAAAATATAAAACCTTTTGCTATAAGATTGGAACCTATGTTAACCCACAGGATCATAGCAAAAATTAAAGCAGGTACAGAAAAAGAAACGCTTGACCGGATTCAAAGATTGTACAAGGAAATTAATCCGGGCTTTTCATTTAATTATAAATTCATGGACCAGGATTACCAGGCTCTGTATGCTGGTGAAAAAAGAGTAGCCACACTTTCAAAATATTTTGCCGGATTGGCTATTATTATCTCCTGCCTCGGTTTATTTGGGCTTGCTGCTTTTACAGCACAAAAAAGACAGAAAGAAATTGGTATCAGGAAAGTAGTAGGAGCTTCCGCAAGTAACGTCGCTGTAATGTTGTCAAAAGATTTTTTAAAACTGGTATTGATCGCTGTGTTAATCGCTTTTCCGTTATCATGGTGGGCAATGAATCAATGGCTGAATGATTTTGCCTATCGCATTAACATCGGGATTGGCGTGTTTGTCATTGCAGGTGTAGCGATGCTAGTTATCACTTTATTGACTATTAGTTTTCAGGCTATCAGGGCGGCTATTGCCAACCCGGTGAAGACACTCCGGACGGAATAAGGAAGAATTAAGTAGATTGTCCTGCATACTAAATTTTAATAACGAAATAAAAACTCCATGTCTATTCGCTTTAAAAAAATGATATTGATGATACTCCTGGTTGTATCAATCAATTTTGCAAAAGCACAACAAACTTCTGAATCATTTGTGCAGGAAACAAAGTACCTGCTCTATCTCCCGGAGGAGTATGCAGGTGATACTATTCAGAAATGGCCGTTGTTGATCTTCCTGCATGGATCTGGTGAAAGCGGCGCTGACCTGGAAAAAGTAAAAGTGCATGGTCCTCCCAAATTGATTGGGCAAGGGAAAAAACTTCCATTTATTGTTGTATCTCCGCAAGCACCACCGCAGACAGGTTGGAAAGTAGAAGTGCTGAAGGGTATGCTCGATGATCTGAAGAAAAAATATCGTGTAGATAACGATCGTATCTATTTAACCGGCCTGAGTATGGGTGGCTTTGGAGCCTGGAATTTTTCTGAAAAATATCCTGATGAATTCGCAGCTATAGCGCCAATTTGCGGCGGGGGCAATCCGGAAGAAGTATGGAAGCTGCGCCATATGCCGGTATGGTGTTTTCATGGAGCAAAAGATGATGTAGTACCGCCTGCAGCATCACAGAAAATGATGGATGCTTTAAAAAAATACAATTCAAATGTTAAGTTCACATTGTACCCCGACGCCAACCACAATAGCTGGGATGTGACTTATAATAATGACAGCCTTTATAGCTGGTTTCTTTCACAAAAAAAGTTCAGACACAAACCGGTCCCGGTACAACAGCAGTTGCTCAAAGAATATGCGGGTATTTATATTAACAGTATTAACAGTGATACAATTAAAATTGAATTAGAAAATGAAAAGCTGGTGGCCAAGCCAGGGAAAAATACAATTGAGCTCAAACCTTCATCTGTTACCAATTTTTTCTGGGATGAAAATTCAATCGATGAAGTTCAGTTTATAAAAAATAAAACGGGCATCGTAAGCGGGTTTATCCTGCTGGCCAATGAACAGGTGGAATTTAAAAAGCTTCCTGCTAATTCAAAAGGCAAGGACGTTGCTAAAAAAGATGTAGGGCGGTGATGCACATGAACGGAGTCATCGGTTAAACTGTACGGATTTGAAAGGCAACTGTTCGTTTTCGTACACCCTGACTAATAGTGTATATACAAACAGTTGGTTTTGATAAGTTTATCTATTGGCATGCCTGTTGGTGACTGTTCGCAGAATTGCAGGTAAATCAAATCCCGTTATGTTTAAAAATTATTTTACTATCGCTTTGCGGAACCTGAAGCGGAATAAAATTTTTTCGTTGATCAATGTTGCCGGGCTGGCTATTGGTATCAGTGCCTCTCTCGTTATATATCTCATCGTGCAGTACGAATTCAGTTATGATAAATTTCATAATGATGGCGATCGTATTTACCGGGTTGTTTCAAAAATTGAATTTCCAGACCTGACGATTCATAATTCCGGAGTACCGGTTCCTACTGTGAAAGCTATGCGAAGCGAAGTAACCGGGATTGAAAACCTTACTCATTTTATAACAGTAGCTCAGAAAGTTTCTGTCCTATCTCCCGGAAGTCAATCGCCTGCTGTTTTCAGAAACCAGAAAAGCATTGTATTCGCGGATGACGAATATTTTAAAATTTTTGATTACACATGGCTGGCTGGGTCGCCGCAAATTGCGTTGAAAGATCCATTCCAGGTAGTATTAACAGAAAGCAGGGCTAAGGCATATTTTGCATCTGCTTCTGCAAGTGATATTATTGGCAGAGAAATAATGTATGATGATTCTATCAAAGCCACGGTGGCAGGAGTTGTAAAAGATTTTGAACACCCCACGGATCTTATATTTAAAGAATTTGTTTCAAGATCCACATTAGAAAACACAGATTTGAGGAAACGCTGGAACTGGGAAGAATGGGGTAGTATCAACTCAAGTTCACAGCTATTTGTGAAACTGAAGAATGGAACCAGGCCTGTTCACATTGAAAAACAATTGATCGCTTTGCGTGAAAAGTACCGGGAAAGACGAAAGGAAGGTGATGATAAGGATGATACCCGACATTTTTTACAAGGACTAAGCGACATTCATTTCAATGCAGATTATGATGCTTTCGAACAGCGGCAGGCACATAAGCCAACCTTGTATGGATTGCTGGCTGTAGCTTCTTTTCTTTTGTTATTAGGTTGTATCAACTTTATTAATCTTACTACAGCACAGGCGGCACAAAGAGCAAAAGAAATTGGCATACGGAAAACAATGGGTAGCGGAAAAGGACAATTGATATTCCAGTTTTTAAGCGAAACATTCTTGCTCACTGTTTTAGCAACGTTGCTATCTGTTGTTATTACGCCATGGTTGTTGAAAGTATTCAGCGATTTTATACCACCCGGAATATCTTTTACATCGCTTAACCAGGTACATGTATGGCTGTTCCTGTTGGGACTGATAATAACTGTAACTATCTTATCGGGTTTTTACCCAGCACTGGTGCTAACGAAGTTTAAACCGGTAACAGTATTAAAAAACCAGGCTTATGCAAGCACTTCTCAAACACGAAAAGCATGGCTGAGAAAAACATTAACCGTTACGCAATTTGTGATCGCCCAATTTTTGATCATTGCCACATTGGTAGTAAGTAAACAGGTGCATTATTCCCTGAATAAGGAGCTTGGTTATAAACGCGATGCTATTATTCACTTTTATGCTCCGCGTAATGTATTCGCTGTTGAGAAAGATAGCCGGCGTTTTGCGTTAATGGAAAAGCTGAAAGCCATCCCGGAAATTGAAAAAATAAGCCTGTCCGGTTCTGCTCCTGCATCCACCAATACATCTACCACTACCATGAAATACACTCATGGCAAAAAGCCGGTGGAAACGATGGTAGAAATAAAATATGCGGATACCGCTTATTTTGATCTTTATAAAATGAAGTTGGTGGCGGGTAAAAATCTTCAGCAAAGTGACACAACAAAAGAATTTGTGATCAATGAAACCTATGCAAAGCTGTTAGGTTTTTCCAAACCAGCGGATGCGGTGGGTCATTTTATTGAAAGAGGATTTAATGTTCCTGTTACAGGGGTTATTTCGGATTTCCATACCAAGTCAACCCACGAACCTATAAAACCGCTTGCTTATTCTGCTGCTATGGAAAGCAGTTACACGTTTCACCTGGCTCTTGCTCCCCGTGGCACAGACGGGGATTTATGGAAAAAGGCTTTGTCGAAAGTAGAAAAAACGTATAAGGAAATATATCCTGCGGATGATTTCAATTATGAGTTTTATGATGAAAGTATTGCCGCCTTTTACAAAAAGGAACAGGATATTTCGCGGTTATTAAAATACTCTGCGGGGTTATGCATTTTTATCAGTTGTCTTGGTTTGTTGGGATTAGTAATGTATATCACTAATACCCGTACCAAAGAAATAGGTGTAAGAAAAGTATTGGGTGCTTCTGTTGCACAAATAGTGGCACTGTTGTCGAAAGATTTTGTCTTATTGGTATTAATCGCATTTTTGATAACACTGCCTGTTGCCTGGTGGGCCATGAATAACTGGTTGCAGGATTTTGTGTACAGAACATCTCTAAGCTGGTGGGTATTTGCTGTAACCGGCGCTGGTATGATATTGATGGCAATGCTTATTTTGAGTATCCGTACCATAAAATCAGCTATTGAAAATCCTGTGAAATCATTACGAACAGAATAAGGATAAAGTATGTTTAAAAATTATTTTAAAATAGCTTGGAGAAATCTTTGGAAAAACAAGCTTTTTTCTTTCATAAATATTGTAGGGCTGGCACTGGCCATACCTTTTTCCCTGATATCGCTTACACAGGTGCAGAATGCCTATGAACTTGATAATTTTCATAAAGAAAGGGATAGGATTTACCGCGTGATCACTGTTGATAAACCGGTAAATGAAAGTATTGTCAAATATGCGTCTTCACCATTTTTATTAGCTGATAATATAAAGGAGTATCCATTTGTAGAAGAGGCAACCCGAACGGTGAGGGACTTCGGTTGGGAATTAACCAATAGGCTGAAAACGCTAAGTGTGAATACCATCTACGTGGAGCCTTCTTTTTTCAGGATATTTAATTTCGCTTTGCAGGAAGGAGCAATACCCATTCAGCCAAATGAACTGGTAATTACAGCTGAAAAAGCAGAACTGTTTTTTGGAAAAGTAAACCCGGTTGGAAAAATATTGACTCATGCCACTTATGGCGGATTCAAAATTACCGGGATTCTTAAACCATTTAAGCGGGGCACACAATTCAGGAGCGATGTAATGATCTCCATGGCTACTTACTTAAATCTTCATAAACAGGCAACCGACCCAAAAGGGTGGGCTGATTATGAAGCACATACTTTTGTAAAGCTTCAAAAGAATGCACAGGTAAATTCTTTACAGGTGGCGTTGAATGGTATATCAGAAAAGAGCAATGTACAAATAGCCGGGGCGAAGAAAACACATCAGTTCAACCCACAACGCCTGAAAGATATTTCTCCCGCGTATGATACACTCCGCAACAATCAATACGTTGATAGTGTCTCTGATTTTTATTTTAATTTCTTTTTTGCCATTGCTATTATCCTCTTAGCCGGGTTTAATTATACCAATCTTACGCTGGCCCGTTCATTAAGCAGGGCCAAAGAAGTAGGGGTGAGGAAAGTAGCGGGAGCTGTTCGCAGCCAATTAGTATGGCAGTTTATCACTGAAGCTATTGTGATTGCATTGCTCGCCTTAGCGTTGGGTTCAGTATTTATGCGCATTATAAAAAACACACTGTATGTGAGTTGGATAAGCTGGGAGGTGGACAATCAGTATATTTTATGGATCATTTATTTTGTTTTTACCATAGTGACCGGGTTTATTGCCGGCATTTTTCCGGCATGGATCTTATCTGGCTTTCAGCCGGTAAAAGTGTTGAAAGGCATCGCTGGCCCGGCGTCATTTGGCAAATTGAATTTACGCAGGGTGCTTGTCGTGCTCCAACTTGTTGTTTCAGTATGTTACATACTCTTTATGGGGCATATGTACAGTCAGTTTAAATATATGGCAACGGAAAACGACAACTTTAACCGAAAAAACATATACAATATTACACTGAATGGGAAGAATGACAGGTTGTTCTTAAACGAAGTATTGAAGAACCGAAACGTGGAGCAGGCTGGGCTAGCCTCTATGCCCTTTGGTTCCAATCCCGCCGAATATGGCGTAAAAGCAAATACGAACGATGAAAATATGCGTACCTGGTATTTTGCAGCCGATAATTATTTTGTAGATAACATGAAGCTTAAAATAATTGCAGGCGCTAATCTTCCAGTATCAAATTCAGATTCGTCCGGCCGTTTTATTTTGGTAAACGAAAAAACCGTTAGCAGCTTGCATCTGGGCACAGCACAAGAGGCTATTGGCAAAACAATAATTTTAAATAATAATGCCGAATTGCGGATTGCCGGTGTGGTAAAAGATTTTTGCTACGCCAATTATCAGTTTGATGTGCAACCTGTCATCATGCAGTATAATCCCGCGGAGTTTCATGTTCTGTCGGTAAAAACCAAAGATGTTCTTTCTAAAAATGCATTTAAAACCGACATGGAGAATATCTGGAAAAAAATGTATCCGCATGATGCCATGGTGGCAAGTTGGTATGAGAAAGATATGTACGAAAGATATTTTCCGAAGGAAGACATGCGATTTATGTTTCTGCTTGCTTTTATCATTTTTGCTATTACGCTGATGGGCTTATTTGGCATGGTAACTTATAGCACCGAAAAACGGATCAAGGAAATAGGAATTCGGAAAGTAGTGGGTGCATCCGTTTCGGAAATTGTAAAATTGCTGTCATGGAGTTATATAAAGCTGCTTATTATTGCGGGATTGATTGCCCTTCCGGTCAGTTACTTTACCGGGTTGGTTTTTCAGCGGCTTTTTATATTTCATGATAAAATGAACTTTGCTCTGATGGCCATTTTCTTTTTTGGAATTTGCGTCATTACGGTTTTGACAATTTGCCTGCAGGTTATGCGAAGCGCTTCTGTAAATCCCGTAAATAGTTTAAGAACGGAGTGATAAAATGAATGGCGAAAATGGTGAGATGAACTATGCAAAGACGACAATTTTTGAATTATAAATAAAAAGTGAATACCACTTCAAATCAGGAACGATAAACCTCAAATAAAAATTATGCTTGAACTAAAACACATCTACAAATGGGTGAATACGGGAAATAACCGCACCTTTATTTTGAAAGACATCAATCTCTCTATAAAAGAAGGCGAATTTATTTCGATCATGGGGCCATCAGGTTCCGGCAAATCAACTTTATTGAATGTAATCGGGATGCTGGATGAATTCAATGAAGGCGAATATAACTTTTTGCATGAATCAGTACATAAGCTGAAAGAAAGACAACGGTCCGGTTTATACAAACAATATATCGGTTTTGTATTCCAGGCATATCATTTAATTGATGAGCTGACAGTATATGAAAACATAGAAACACCTTTGATATACCAGAACATAAAGTCATCAGAAAGAAAAGCGTTGGTTGCGGATATGCTTGACAGATTTCAGATAGTAGGGAAAAAGGACCTTTTCCCGGCACAACTCTCGGGTGGGCAACAACAACTGGTGGGTATTGCAAGAGCATTGATAGCAAAACCAAAATTATTACTGGCCGACGAACCAACGGGTAATCTCAATTCTAAACAGGGTGAAGAGATCATGGAACTTTTTAAACAACTCAACGATGAAGGAGTAACGATCATACAGGTTACTCACTCCGAAAAAAATGCCGGTTATGGTAAAAGGGTTATTCATTTGTTAGATGGAATGGTAGAGAAGAAAGTTGAGAATGGGACAAGCTTAGTAGGTTGATTTATTAAATATCATTAGCATTAAAAAAAAGAAATGAGCAAGAGAAATTTCATTATTGCACTGGTTACATTGGCTTCAATGGAGAGCACGGCACAAACAACACTGACGCTGAAGCAATGTGTGGAAACCGGAATTGCTAATAATTTTGATGTACAACAAAAGCAGTTGCAGATACAGAGTGATGAAGCGAACTGGAAACAATCAAAACTAAACATGTTTCCTGACCTGAATGCAAATGCCGGTCATAGTTTTAATCAAGGCCGTAGTATTGATCCATTTACCAATTCTCCTGTTACCCAATCTTTCAATTCCTCCAATTACAGTGTAAATAGCGGAGTTGTTCTGTTTAATGGATTGGCAATCCAGAATTCGATCAAACGAAATTCATTGACCCACCAGGCTGCCAAAATGGATTGGCAACAGGAAAAAGATAACCTGACCATCAATATCATCCTGGCTTACCTGCAGGTGTTGAGCAATACGGATCAATTGGTACAGGCAAAAAACCAGGCGACCCTGTCTTCCCAGCAGGTTGAACGACTGGAAGTATTGAATAAGGAAGGCGCCATCAAACCTTCTGATCTTTCCGATCTGAAAGGCCAATACGCAAGTGACCAGTTAGCGATCATCTCTATTGAAAATGCATTGCAAACAGCAAAAGTGAGTCTTTCACAGTTAATGAACGTGCCTTATAATAAAGATCTTTCACTGGAAAAAATAGAGCCTGAATCTTTTGCCGCCAGGTATGAGGATACTCCGGATAAAATTTATGAAACCGCTTTACAGCAATTAGCTATTATAAAAGCGGCTGATCTGCGTAAACAAAGTGCTGCGAAAGCTATTAAAGTGGCCAGGGGACAGCTTTTTCCTACGTTGAGTTTTAATGGATCGGCCTATACCAATTATTCCAGCGTGGCAATGCAAAACCGTTATGTCAATACTACTGATGAAGTTTCTAAGGACTATGTAGAAGTAAACGGATCTCAATTGCCGGTAATTTATAAGACGGATAATTTCAATTCAAGCAAGATCAATTATAATGACCAATTGAATAATAACCTGTACACTTCTTTTGGTTTTAATTTGAGCATACCGATCTTTAATTCCCTGCAACAAAGAAACCGCATCAAACAGTCGAAGATTACGTACAAAAGTACAGAACTGTCGGCCAGTACAACGAGAACGCAATTAAGCCAGGCAATTGACCAGGCTTATATAAATATGAATACAGCATCAGATCGTTATAAAACCATCCTGGAACAGGTCAATGCATTTGAAGAATCATTTCGGGCTGCAGGTATTCGTTTCAACTCTGGTGTTGGAAATTCTATTGACTATCTGACGGCGAAAAATAACCTGGACAGAGCCAGTATTAACCTGATCATTG
>CAMLEX010000160.1 GCA_946479055.1 uncultured Bacteroidota bacterium
CCAACCAGGATCACATCTGTTATATCAGTTCCATCACCCCAAAATCCGGCTGGCGCCTTTGCTATCCCCCAGGGAGCATTCAACTGCCCTCTTGAAATGAACCGATTCAACAAAGTTCCATCGGCATTATAAATATCAACATAGCCATTGCCCGGCCCAACTTCTTCCTCACCCTCACCAACCTTGGCATACATTACATACAACCTACCATCTATGTTTTGAATATTGAATGGTGAATAGCCATCTGGAAGGCCCGGATCTGTGAACGGTTTCTCTACTTCTGCCCAGTCTTTATCATATACATCAATTTTACCCTCACTGAAATTAGCAGCATACAAAAAATTAGCGCCGCCATCTGCTGCTAAGGCAATGCCGGTGTAAACAGCATCGGGAGAATCATCTATCATTTTTATTGCTGTATTTCCGCCATTCCAGCCGGAAATAACTCCATCCAAACCGGCAAAAATAAATCGTGCCGGGTTGCCATTAGGAAGCTTAAAATCAGAGGTACCATTAAATACCTGGCCCGATGGGTGGCCGCCAGTTGATCCACCCGGCGAAGGAATTGTTACCGGAGGCCTTAGTTCATTACCATCCTTATTATAAACTACACTAAGTCCTGTCCCTTCAGTAGATATCCAGATGGGGCCAGAGGGGGCAAAGGCCATTCCCCATCCGTTTACAAAATTGGGGTCAATTCTTGCAGGAGCATATTCATCATTATCGCCTACAAGATTGACCTGCACAAAATCTTTTAATGTTTGGGGATTTTTGAATTTGGCCACTGTTTCATTTTGGTCATTTTTTACAGAATTCTTATCAATATTTTTTTGGCAACCTATAGACATCAATAACAAACAAGCAATTACCCAGCTGAGATTACCGGATTTATGAATAATGTTTTCCATAAAAGTTAATTTAAAAATGAAGAAAAAATTTTCCTTTCAGAAATTATTTAAAACGTTACTTCTGGTAATTGTAGCAATATTTAAACGGTACGGAGTAGGAGTATACTTCCAAAACAGGTTCAGGGTTTTATATAATCGTGGGAGAATTTAATAGAGTTGCCTGCCCGCATTTTTTTAAGGAGATAATGTCATAAAATAAAAAGCCTTTCCCGGAAATGGAAAGGCTTTCAAGCGTTCAAATTATGTTGACAAAAGAGTTATCTCAAAAATAGCATCTCTCTATACTTAGGCAAATACCATTCTTTATCATCTACCAATAGCTCCAGTTTATCTGCATGATAACGGATCTGATCAAAGAAAGAATCTTTTACTTTGCTTTGGTATCCAAGAGCTTTCTCTCTTGTATTGTCAATATTATTGCAAAACTTTCTGGCTTCAATCATTTTTTCTACAAGATCACTGGCTTTATTGATATGCTCGGATATTTTATCAAGGATCTGTTTTTGATTACTATACGCTGATTCAGACAAACCTGCTTCTTTTAATCCCCGGATATTGTTTGCTAGTAAATTCTGATAACGGATAGCAGGCGGTAAAATATGACTTGTAGCCAGCTCACCCATAATGCGGCTTTCGATCTGAACTTTTTTAATATACTTTTCAAGTTCAATTTCATGGCGGGCTTCCAGTTCTGAATGAGTGTAAATATTGTTGTTCTTAAAAAGGCGCTTGGCTTTGTCTGTTACCATAGCATCCAATGCTAAAGGAGTAGTTTTGACATTGGGCAAACCTCTTTTTTCTGCTTCTTTTGTCCATGCTTCACTATATCCATCTCCTTCAAACAACACCTTTTCACTGGCCACAATATATTCGCGGATAACATGCATAATAGCTATCTCTTTTTTTTCTCCTTTTTCTATCAACGCATCGACTTCCTTCTTGAATTTTTTCAATGTGTCAGCCATTATTGTATTCAGCACGGTCATCGGGTTCGCACAATTAGCGGTAGACCCTACGGCACGGAATTCAAATTTGTTTCCGGTAAATGCAAATGGAGAAGTGCGGTTTCTGTCTGTATTATCCATCAGCAATTCAGGAATGCTTTTATGAATATCAATCTTCAGCATACTTTCATCCTGCTCATCAAATTTATCGCCTACTCTTTCTTTTACATCCTGTAATACTTTGGTGAGGTATTGGCCAATAAATACAGAGATTATAGCAGGAGGTGCTTCGTTAGCGCCAAGACGATGATCATTCGGAGCCGATGCTATTGAAGCTCTCAGCAGATCGGAATAATCATGTACAGCTTTAATTGTATTCACAAAAAAAGTAAGGAACATCAGGTTGGTCTTTGGCGTTTTGCCGGGGGCTAACAGATTAACACCTGTATCTGTTGCCATGCTCCAGTTATTGTGTTTACCACTTCCGTTGATGCCTGCAAAAGGTTTTTCATGTAATAATACACGAAGATTGTGACGACGTGATACACGATCCATCACATCCATCAACAAGGAATTGTGATCTACAGCTACGCTTACTTCTTCAAAGATGGGTGCACATTCAAACTGTGCCGGCGCTACTTCATTATGCCTTGTACGCAGGGGAATACCTAATTTATAAGATTCTGTTTCAAAATCTCTCATGTAGGCATAAATTCTTTCCGGAATAGAACCAAAATAATGATCTTCCATTTGCTGGTTCCTGGCTGAGTTATGACCGTACACTGTTCTTCCGCACATTACCAGGTCGGGTCTTGCATTGAACATAGTTTCATCAATAACAAAATATTCCTGTTCCCAACCCAGAGTAGGCGTCACACGGCTTATGTTTTTATCAAAATAATTACAAACATCTACGGCAGCTTTGTTGAGGGCTTCCAATGCTTTTAGCAATGGCGCTTTATAGTCAAGTGATTCTCCGGTGTACGAAACAAAGATGGTAGGAATGCAAAGCGTTTTACCATTCCCTATTTCCATAATGAAAGCAGGGGAAGAAGGATCCCATGCTGTGTAACCTCTTGCTTCGAAAGTAGCACGCAAACCGCCGCTTGGGAACGAGGAGGCGTCCGGTTCTTGTTGTATCAGGGCATCACCTTCAAATTGTTCAATAGGTGTTCCATCTCCTTTTAATGTAAAAAAAGAATCATGTTTTTCAGCTGTGGTTCCCGTTAGCGGTTGAAACCAATGGGTAAAATGAGTAACGCCTTTATTTTCCGCCCAGCCACGAATACCTGTTGCTATCTGGTTAGCAACGGTTCTGTCAATCTTTTGGCCTGACTTAATTGAGTTAACGAGACTTTTATAGGCTTCGTCGCTCAAAAACTCCCTGGCAGTTTTTAGCGTAAAGACATTGCTGCCAAAAACGCCGGTAATTTTTTTGGAACTATCAACGTCAACCTCTTTTTTACTGGTTAAGGTTTCTAATGCGTGGAATCTTAATGACATAATTCTAAACTTTTATCAAAGAAAAAAAATCCCTTTCATATTGATACGAAAGGGATAGAATACTTATTGACAATAAATACATTGGTACCTGTACAGTCGATGCATGCTGTTGAGACAAGGCATGCTTTATCTCCATCTAGGCCTTAACAGATTTTACTGTTTTGATGATACGTGCCGCTACTTTGTAGGGATCAGCTGCAGAGTTGGGGCGACGATCTTCCAGGTATCCTTTCCATCCTTTTGCAGGAACCATTACAGGAATACGGATAGAAGCGCCGCGGTCAGAAACACCATAGCTGAAATCATGGATGCTTGCTGTTTCGTGTTTTCCTGTCAGGCGGAGATGGTTGTCAGCTCCGTACACTGCAATATGTTCTTTCACTACGGGGCGGAAAGCTTCACATACTTTATCAAAAATTTCTTTACTTCCTGCATTTCTTAATAGACCATTGGAGAAATTAGCATGCATGCCACTTCCGTTCCAGTCAAGAGCACCAAGCGGTTTACAATGCCAGTTAATAGATACACTATATTTTTCACCTATTCTTTCCAGCAAATAACGGGCAATCCAAATTTGATCGCCGGCTTCTTTAGCACCTTTTGAAAATATCTGGAATTCCCATTGGCCTGTTGCTACTTCAGCATTGATACCTTCTACATTTAATCCAGCTTCCAGGCACACGTCAAGGTGTTCTTCAATTATATTACGACCATATGCATTAGCAGCACCTACTGAGCAGTAATAAGGACCTTGGGGACCGGGAAAACCGCCGGCGGGAAAACCTAGCGGCCTGTTTGTTTTATTATCCCAAAGGAAATATTCCTGTTCGAAACCAAACCAGAAATCATTGTCATCGTCTTCAATTAAAGCACGTCCATTGGACTCATGAGGAGTGCCATCTGAATTCAGTACTTCACACATAACCAGGAATGCGCTCTTACGTTGCGGATCAGGTACTACAAAAACAGGTTTTAATAAACAATCAGATGACCCACCCGGAGCCTGTTCAGTTGAAGACCCGTCAAAGCTCCACATGGGAAGGTCAGCGAGGTCGCCACTAAATTCTTTTTCTATTTTGGTTTTGCTGCGAAGACTTTGGGTGGGCTTGTAACCGTCAAGCCAAACATATTCCAACTTTACTGCCATAACTTAGGTGTTGTTTTTTTCTAATAAATAAAATGATTTGCAATTTTAGTAAAATAAAAGCAAAATTCAGGGTTTGCATTTAAAAAACATGAGTAAATGTTGACAAAAAGCAATTTATTTAGGAACGATAATTAAATAAATTAGATTATTTTTTTTTCTAATCTAAAAAATCTCTTTCAATAATTGCAGTTTGGCAAATATAAGTAGGTGAGATGCCAGTAGATATGATCCGGTTTTCATAGTCTTCTGGCAGAAGATTTCCGGTTAAGACCAAGGCAGTGTCGAGACCAAACTTGTTACCACCTAAAATGTCAGTGTGAAGCGTGTCACCAACCATCAAAATATCTTTCTTACTAATGCCTGGATGAAATTGCGTGATATGCTCCATGGCAAACATAAAGATTTGGGAATCAGGTTTTCCAAAGCGTATAAATTTTCTACCGGTTATTTTTTCTACCATATAAGCCAGTCCCCCGATGGCTATTCCCACATCTCTTTTTGACATAGGATAAGCTCCGTCCGGGTTGGCGATAATGGCAGGGATGGTACGCCGGCGAAGAAGGTTAACTGCTTTATTCAATCCGTCCATCCAGTCAAATCCTTCATCATCCAGCAAAACAAGTGCGGTAATCTCATTGATATTATCCTCGTTCATATATTGTAAAGGCAAAGTCTCAAGGCCCGGATGTTCAATATAATGTGCAGAGTCTTCTGTACCAAGATATGCTACCAGCCCTTTCTTCACCTTAAGGTCAAGGAATTCCTTGGCCAGCATACCAGAAGAAATAACTCTTTCAGGAGTAATATGATGTAAGCCGCCTTTTTGATATGATGCTGCCAGTAATTCGGGGCTTCGGCTGGCATCATTGGTAATGATATAAAAAGGTTTTTGTTGTTGATCGAGCCAGTCAAATGTTTTTTCTATCCCGGGTATCGGACCATTATAAGTTTTGATAACCCCATAGGCATCAAAAAAGATGATCTTGTAGTTTTCCAGCAATGATTTAAAATTTGTCATAGCTTCTTGTTTTGGTTGCTGGCAAGCATTGTTTATCCTTTGATTTTTAAATGATCAATAATCATTTCCGGATCAAAGTCCCGGTCTATGGATGGAAGATAGATATCAATTGCTTCAGCGTATAGTTTTTTTGCATAATGTTCATTGAAAAAATAAATGCCATTGCTGACCACATAGTTCAATATAAAGAAACGATATACTTCTTTCAGGAAGCGGATCTCATTGGCAATAAAGGGATTTATTTTATGATATTCGCTTAAGAAAAGAAGAAACCTGTCTTCCATCATTGGGCCTATTACATAACTCCAAACCGTCCTGTCGCCAGCATCACTTACCACCCTGCTGAAAAAATAAAAGTCAAGCATCCGGCTGCTCATTCTGAACCAGTCATAATCCCACCGGCTGAACAATTGAAAATTATCAATGACAGAAAAATTACCAATGTTCCAGTCAATAAAAACAGGAATAGTTTCAAAACTTCCGGCATTGCATTTATTTCTATTCTTTAAAAACTGTTCGCAATGATGTTTGATCAATGCGACATGCTCTTTATTCCCAAATCTTTTTTCGTCAGTTTCCAATTGTTCCAGCAAGCTATTTATATCGGTTCTTAGCGTCTTACTACTTTTGGGCAATACATTGCGGATACGGCTGCACGCCAGGTGAAATTTGGCTATCTGTTTGCCGAAGTTTCTTATATGCCCCTCTTGTAATCTTCGTGGCATTGGTTGCATTACCCGGCTTGGATTATAAAAAACTACCCAAGCATCCGTTTTACCTTTTCTATGCCGATATGTATAAACCCGGTTATTTTTTAATAAGCTTTTTGCCAGCAGGTTTTCAAAAGGATAAAGCAGGTTGTTGGCCAAGGAATGAATGATCCGGTGATCTTCTTTGAAGTGCTCATACTTTCCAAAAGTGGAAAGCTTGGCTATGATAAAATCTTCATCTGTAAATGTGATCTTGTAAACATGATTGGTAGATACCATAGGGCTGATATCTTCAATGGTTTTTATTGTTCTGGATGAATCATATCCTTTCCAGGCTGCTTGTAATATTTCAGTGTAATTGATCATATAGCTGTTGTTGCAGGATTCTTTTTATTCTTTCCGGCAAAAAAATCAGTGATTGTTTTCCAGTCTGTTTGTGCCGCGATTAGGGTTACTACCAGGGGAATGACAATACTTCGGTAGCGAACAATAGCTCCTAAATTGTTTACACTAAAACCGATGGCCAGCAAAAGAAAGACTGAAAAGAAAATGCAGAAATAAAGCAGATTTTTTGAAGTAACAAGTTCCCGTTTTCGAAAAAATATAAACAACAGGAAAAGCAATAGTATAAGGTCTGTTTCTATAGCTGCGGCCAAAGCAAGTAAATGATGTACATCGCTGGGATAGGGCCTTACAGCGGCTAAAGTAGCGGCTTGAGGAGTGTTTAATATAAAACTGGCAACGGTAGGCTCCAGTTGGCGGATAGGTACACTGGATTTGCCAACGTTATTTAAAAAAGCTTGCTGCTTGCTGACAACAGCCTGGGGTAAATTGAATGTTGGATTAATATAGCGAAGGGAAAAAAAGGCTATGATACAGACAAGATATATAGCCGAAAAGCAAGCTAAACCGTATTTTGGCCACTTGTTTGCCAATACCCAGCCAATAATGGGAGGTATGATAAGGACAAGGACAAAATTTCTTAGTAACAATAATATCATTAAACCAGTTAAAATACCCAACCATCTTATTACGCTGATTTTTTTTTCTTTATAACCGAAATATAGATGAAACACAATTAAGGCTATACCCGTAAATATAAGTCCTTCTTTATGTATGCCACTTGACCAATAATAAAAGGAGGGGATGAAAAAAATAGTTAAAAGAACAATGATTTTTTGACGTGGAAAAACGTCAACCATTACCCTGTAAAGTGCAATAGGTCCAAAGAGGGAAATAAATTGATAAAAGATCACATTTATATAATATTGTCCAAAACTGAAAATGTTAAAAATGGAAAGAGTCTTGGTAAAAATATTTGCTTTCAGATCATTCCAGTAAGAATTTTTAGAGCCAAAAAAACTGGTAATTCCATCATTAGTATAAGGATCATGAAATAGGCTGGAAAAAAATTCATGCGGGTTCGATCTTAGTATCTGGTATTCGATCAAACTGTTATGGTGATAGACCCAGGTATCTAACATTTGGGCAAAGCCCCCATAAAAATGTCCCATCCAGCCGTAAAATATGCCGGCTATTACTTTCAACAAAAAAATAATAACTAACTGGGGGTTGCTTAAGCCTGTTTTTTTGAAAAATCGGGTTTTAGTGACAAGCCATGCAAATAATACCAGGTAGGCAACAAAAAGAAGATACTCCAACAGTAATGTTTTTAGCATTGCAAAATAGCTATTATTAATCATAAGTTGGAAGTCTGATGCAGGAAGTCGGATGTCTGAAGTTGGAGTAATCAATTAATTTATGTAAGGCAAATTGCAAAAAAGACCTTATCATATTCAAACTTCTGATAACATACCTCTGACTTCACACTTCGTACTTTCTATTTCCTTAGTTTTGCATGCCGAAAGTTATCGGCTCTCATACCTTATTATTTACAATTTTTTTCATGGAAATAACCGTAAAAACAGCGCAGCAACTCAGACTTACCGAAGAGGAATTTGAATTAATTCAACAAAAGCTGGGTCGCATGCCCAACTTCAATGAGCTCTGTGCATTTTCTGCCATGTGGAGTGAGCATTGCAGTTATAAAAATTCCATTAAGTGGCTGAAGACCTTACCAAGGGAAGGTGGAAAAATGCTGGTGAAAGCCGGTGAAGAAAATGCAGGGGTGATGGACATTGGGGATGGACTTGGGGTAGTTTTTAAAATTGAATCACATAACCATCCATCCGCTATCGAACCTTTCCAGGGTGCTGCCACCGGCGTAGGTGGTATTCATCGTGATATTTTTACTATGGGTGCCCGGCCGATTGCTTCACTTAACTCACTTCGCTTCGGAAACCTGGAAGAAGATAAAACACAACACCTGCTTTCTGGTGTGGTACATGGTATTGGTCATTATGGAAATTGTTTTGGCGTACCTACTGTAGGTGGTGAAATATATTTTGATGAATGTTATCATACCAATCCACTGGTTAACGCCATGAGTGTTGGAATTGTAAAGGCAGGCGAAACAGTTTCAGCTACTGCTTTAGGAAAAGGTAACCCGGTGATGTTTGTCGGTAGTGCTACCGGGAAAGATGGTATTGGTGGTGCTTCTTTTGCATCAGCGGATATTACTGCAGAAAGTGTACAGGATTTGCCTGCAGTACAAGTTGGTGATCCTTTCCAGGAAAAAAAATTATTGGAA
>CAMLEX010000161.1 GCA_946479055.1 uncultured Bacteroidota bacterium
GGTATGAGTTAAACCGATTTTCATTTTTTTTTATTTATAAAGCAGCCATGTATAGTTTTTTAAAATCATCCCGGCTTACAGGTTTTGGATTATTAGGATGTGCGAAATCGGCAAAAGCAAGATCAGCCAATGTATCCAAATGTTTTTCCTTCACGTGTATATCTCTCAGCTTGTGCGGTATATTGATTTTTGAATTAAGATCAAACAAATAGTTGACAACAGCTTCGCCGGTTTCTTCTTTCAACTCCAAAGTTCTGGCAATACGGCGAAACTTATCCTCAAACCCGGCAATATTAAATTTCATGCCGTAGGGTAAGTTCACGGCATTGGCAAGCCCGTGATGCGTATCCAACAAAGAAGAAAGCGGGTGAGCCAATGAATGCACAACTCCCAGCCCTTTCTGAAAGGCAATGGCACCCATCATTGATGCTATCAGCATTTTACTTCTTGATTGAAGATCGGGCCGGTTTGTTGCGGTTTCCAGTGCATCTTTAATTAATGAAATACCTTCCAATGCAATACCGTCGCAAATAGGATGTGGATTTTTGGCAAGGAATGCTTCCATATTATGTGTCAATGCATCCATGCCGGTGGCAGCTGTAATAAATGGAGGAATATCCATGGTAAGCAAGGGATCCGCAAAAACGACCTTTGCGATCAGCTTTGGTGAAAACAAGATCTTTTTCTGGTGTGTTTCATCATCGGAAATAATAGCACTACGGCCTACTTCACTGCCTGTACCCGCCGTAGTAGGAACAGTAATAAAATGCGGAACGTCATTGGTGACATAGATATCACCGCCGATCAGGTCATCATATTTAAAAAGATCTTCCCGGTGGTTAATGCGCAATACAATGGCTCTTGCAACATCCAATGCAGCCCCGCCGCCAATACCGATAATGCAATCCCTGTTGGTATTATCCCAAACATCTGTGCCTTTATACACGTCTGACTTCACCGGGTTTTTATGAATATCATGAAAGACCTCAGCGGAAATTTGTTTATGCTGCAGGTCTTTGATAATTGTTTTGAAAAATGATAATTGTTCAATATTCGGATCAGTTACGATTAATGGAGCTTTCAAATTGTTTTGTTTCAGGTAGCCTGGTAATTCTTTTATAGCTCCTGCACCAAAGCGGATTGTTGTTGGAAAATTGTATTGATATATTTTGTCAAATGTCATATTCTCTTTTATTAAAATTATAGATAGGTTACAGATACATCCGGATTTTTACAAAGGAACAAAATGCTTAACCGCTAGGATGCGGAGACGCAAGGTTTCGCCAGGAATGCATTTAATAGTATATAATTCTTTGCGTTTCTTCGCTACTTAGCGTCTTCGCGGTTAAACCAGGCAAGTTATATAATCTCAAAATATCTTTTTAGTTCCCAATCCGTCACCACTTTTGAAAACTGTCGCCATTCCCATTCTCTTGTGCCCGTAAAATGATTCACGAAAGTTTCTCCAAACAATTCTTTGGCAAGCGGAGATTCTTTCATGGCTTGTGTTGCTTCCCATAAGTTTTTAGGAAGTATCCCATTTTTTGTATCAGCATAACCACTTCCTTTAGTTGGCAATGATTTTAATTTCAATTTATTTTTTATCCCGTATAAACCGGATGCGAGGCATGCCGCCATTGCCAGGTACGGATTGGAATCAGATCCTACCACTCTTGTTTCTAATCTTGTGGATTTAGGATCACCCGCCAATACTCTTAATGCCGTCGTACGGTTATCTATTGCCCATGTTAATGTTGTCGGCGCCCATGCGCCTTCTACTAATCTTTTATAACTATTGATAACAGGGGCGTACATAGGAAGAATATAAGGCATACAATGCAACTGCCCGGCAATATAACTTTCCATCAAAGAGCTGATGCCTGTTTTATTTTTTTTATCAAAAAATAAATTCTCTTTTCTATTAGCAGACCAAAGGCTTTGGTGTACATGGCCGCTGCAACCGGGAAGATTTTCATTCCATTTAGCCATGAAAGAAGCAATAATACCATGCCGGTGTGCAATTTCTTTTACACTGCTTTTAAACACAACAGCACGATCTGCAGCTTCCAGTATTTCCGAATATAGAATGGCTGCTTCATATACACCGGGACCGGTTTCTGTATGTATACCTTCCAGTGGTACATTCATTTTTTTCAATAAATCAAACAGAGCATGAAAATAATCTCCTTCCTGTGAGGCACGAAGTACAGAATATCCAAACATGCCCGGCGTCATCGGTTGGGGATTGCGAAAATTATTTTTATATAACTCTTCCCTGTTATCAATAAAATTAAACCATTCAAATTCCTGCGAGAAATAAGGAATGTATCCGGAATTGGTAGCTTGCTTCGTTATTTTTTTCAGCAATGTTCTTGGACAAACTGCAGCGAGATCAGTTTTTTCATTACTGAAATCTGCTAAGAAAAAAGGCAAATCATTTTCCCAGGGAATCTGCCGGAATGTTTGTACATCTGGTGTTGCCAATGCATCAGGATAGCCCGTATGCCAGCCTGTTACTGCAGCGTTATCATAAGCAACATCAGCAGCATCCCAACCGAATACAACATCACAAAAACCAAATCCCTTTTCTGCAACAGATACAAATTTTTCAAAGCTGATCACTTTGCCACGCAATATGCCATCTATATCTGTAACGGCCAGCTTTACTTTTTCTGTTTTATCAGCAGCCAGTTTTTGTATAATTTCTTTAATGGTTATCGGATGTTCCATGGAGTGTTTTTTTTACAGCAAGGTGAAACCAAATATAAGAAAGGCCCAGTATGCCAAAATAGATCAATGCCAGTTTTATGTTTAATGTCGTCATTGCTACTAAAGCTACAAAAGCGATGACAAGGGCGATCACGGGAAAATAGGGATAAAATGGTACCCGAAACGGTCGAATCATGGTTGGTTCTTTCCTTCTTAAGGCTATCACTGTTATCATTGAAAGTACATACAAGGTTAAGGCGCCAAAGCAGGCAATTGTAATGATCTCGGAAGTTTTGCCGGTGAGCAAAGCGATAATGCCAACAAGCATATTAATAAGTAAAGCATTGGCCGGTGTTTTAAATTTCAGGTGTACTTTTCCAAACAACGAAGGAATATAATTTACTCGGCCAAATTCAAAAGTAGCACGGCCGGCAGCAAGTATAATCCCATGAAAGGAGGCCACTAATCCCATCAAGCCAATCGTGATGAGTAAATGATATAACCAGCCACTATTACCTGTGATCTGTGCCAATGCTAATGGTAATGGTGAATCGGAAGCAGGAGCTCCGGGGGACGGATATACTATTTTTTCCCAACCACCTACTCCAACTGCTCCTAAAAAAGTAAGGATGCATAAAACGATCAATGTGGCGAGTGCGGAACCAAAACCACGTAATATATTCTTTTGTGGGTTGATGGTTTCTTCGGCTACGTTGGCTACGCCTTCTATCGCCAGGAAAAACCAGATGGCAAAAGGTATAGCAGCCCATACTCCCTTCCAGCCAAAAGGAAAAGCATTCAGCTCTAAATTTTTTATTTCAAAATGTGGTAAAGTGACACCAGCAAAAAGTAATAATTCAAAAACAGCAAATACAGTGATGATCAATTCAAATGTTGCAGCAGCTTTTACTCCATAAATATTTAAAGCTGTAAAAATGATATAGGCTGTAATGGCAATTGCTGCAACGGATATTTGCGGAAAAAAAATATGAAAATAAGCCCCGATAGCAGCAGCAATGGCAGGTGGTGCAAAAATAAACTCAATGATCTGTGACATGCCGGCAATGAAACCCAGGTCCTTTCCAAGACCCCGATTAGCATAATCAAATACTCCGCCGGCTTTTGGAATAGCACAGGCCAGTTCTGTATAAGAAAAAGTAAAAGTGATGTAAAGAATAATAATGAAAAAAGTAGCTATGGCTAATCCATAAGTACCGCCTGCAGCAAGACCGAGGTTCCAGCCAAAATACATTCCTGAGATAACATAGCCGACACCCATACCCCATAACATCAGGGGGCCAAGGCTTCGGGATAATTGTGGGGTAGAATCAACCGGTTTCTTTGGCATAATTGGTTTATGCTTAAAGATAGCGGTTTAGTTGATTCGTTGGAATTTGGTGGAATCAATTAAGAGGTTGACAAGTTCATCAGGCCGCTTCTTTTTTCTTCCGCCTCTTCTCTGCAAATGCAGTCGCCGCTTCCCTTACCCAGGCTCCGTCTTCCCATGCTTTTCTTCTTGCATCTAAGCGTTGTTTATTACAAGGGCCATTTCCTTTTACTACATTCCAGAATTCATCCCAGTTGATCTCACCAAAATCATAATGCTTTTTTGCTTCATTCCATTTCAAATCAGGATCAGGCAAGACCATATTTAATACCTTAACCTGTTCGGCACACATATCAACAAAATTCTGGCGCAGCTCATCATTGGTTTTTCTTTTGATCTTCCATTTCATGCTCTGGTCTGAATTGGTGGATTCGCTGTCTTTAGGTCCAAACATCATTAACGATGGCCACCACCAGCGGTTGATAGCATCCTGGCACATGGCTTTTTGTTCGTTGGTGCCTTTTGACAAGGTTAGCAATATTTCAAACCCCTGACGTTGGTGAAAACTTTCTTCTTTGCAAATTCTAACCATCGCTCTTGCATAGGGCCCGTGTGAAGTGCGGCAAAGCATCACCTGGTTTAAAATAGCTGCACCATCAACCAGCCAACCGATTGCACCCATATCGGCCCATGTCAATGTAGGGTAATTAAAGATGGAAGAATATTTGGCCTTACCACTATGCAGGTCATTGATCATTTGTTCGCGGGTAGTGCCCAATGTTTCTGCTGCAGAATATAAATACAATCCATGTCCAGCTTCGTCCTGTACTTTGGCTAATAAAATGGCTTTTCTTTTTAATGAAGGTGCACGGGTTATCCATTCTCCTTCGGGCAGCATCCCTACTATTTCACTATGTGCATGCTGACTTATCTGCCGCACCAAAGTTTTGCGGTAAGCATCAGGCATCCAGTCCTTGGGCTCGATCTTTATTTCATTATCTATTTTTTGCTGAAATATATTTTCTAAATCCTGAACGGGCATTAGCAAAGTGATTTTTGAAAAACAAATTTACAAAAAACTAACGTGTGTATTTGTCTTTGTATTTTCTGCTCATTGCTTTACCAATAGAAATATTATTATAAATCAGAAAGGAAGAAAATTTTACAAAAAGCTATCACTGATCCTGTATGCTTCTATCAAAGCCAGTTCTCCTTCTTTACCCGGTTTTGAATTGCCATGTTCCATTCCCATTATCCCTCTATAACCTCTACCGTGAATATATTTGAATACATTTTTGTAATTGATCTCACCTGTCGTTGGTTCTTTTCTTCCAGGATTGTCACCAATTTGAAAATAGGCAATCTCATCCCATGCCAATTCTATATTTTTAATCAGGTTGCCCTCATTCTTCTGCATATGATAGGTATCATATAATACTTTGCAGGAAGGACTGTTCACACCCCTGCATATTTCATAGGCCTGGTCAGTGGTTCGTAAAAAAAGATTGGGCGAATCACTTAATGCTTCCAATACCATGATGATCCCATGCGGTTCCAGAATTTCTGCTCCTCTTTTCAATCCATCGATGACATGTCCTGTTTGTATGCCAATGGGCAAATTCCTTTCAAAATCTCCGGGTACAACGGTTACCCATTTTGCATTTACCCGTTTAGCTACTTCTACCGACTGGCGGCAACCCTGCAAAAAAATATCTATGTATTCTTTTTTACCCGCAGCAAGAGAATTAGCGGAGTTTCCTCCTTTGGGAACAACAAAAACACCCATTTTCATACCGAGTTTGGCCAGTGTTTCACCGATTTTGGTTTGTTGTTCTACACTGCGTCCTGTCATACCATTGTCTTCTATAGAACGAAAACCTTTATCATAAGCAAACTTTATCTGGTCAATAAAATCCTCCCCGCCATGATTTTTGAACATGCCATCATGAAAAGCATAATCCAGGTTAAAGGGGTTATCTTTTTGATCAGGTTTTTTGGGGTCTTTGCCAAAAACTTTTGCAGTGGTGGATACGGCTGCACCGGCGAGAAGCCCGTTACGAACAAAATTTCTACGATTCATAATTTTAGTTGAGGCTTCAATTTACCTATATATTTTATTTTAAAACAAATTTTTAACAAGATAGCGGCGGTGCAAACGTTTGATAGGAATTACTGTATTCACTTTATAATGTTTATTCAATTAATATCTTCTTTATCTTCGGAGCAATGAAAAGGATAATTTTTTTTACTATTTCAGTGACTGCTTTTTTTTCTTCACTGGCCCAGCCATTAATTGATACTTCTTTTAAAAAGTATGAACAATCCATACCCGGTTCTTCCATTAAGTTTTCTATGATTGCAATTCCTGCCGGAACTTTTGCGATAGGCAGTTCTGCAAAAGATAAAATGAAGGAAGAAGATGAAATACCTCAGCATACAGTAACACTTAGCCCTTTCTGGATGGGAGCTTATGAGGTAACCTTTGATGAGTTCAATCTGTTCTTCAATGATATCTCGCTTAGTCAGAATATACCGACCGATGCCGTAACAAGACCCAGCTCACCTTATATTGATATGACACTTGGGATGGGGAAAGAAGGCGGCTTTCCTGCCAATAGTATGCAACAGTTCGGCGCATTGATGTATTGCAAATGGTTGTATAAAAAGACCGGTGTATTTTTTCGCTTGCCTACTGAAGCCGAATGGGAATATGCTTGTCGTGCTGGTACTACCACAGTATATCCATTTGGTGATGATGGATCAAAGTTGGATGAATATGCATGGTATGCCGGCAATAGTGAAAATAAATATCATAAGGTGGGACAAAAGAAACCGAATGCCTGGGGATTGTATGATATGCTGGGGAATGTAGGCGAATGGGTATTGGACCAATACCAGGCGGATTATTATACTACCCTGACTGATAAAATGGTTGATCCGATGCGGCACCCGGATGCAAAACATCCCAGGACTGTGAAAGGCGGCGCTTATAACGATGAAGCAAAAAATTTGCGAAGTGCTAATCGCCTGATGTCGGACAAAGTATGGAACCGCCGCGACCCCCAAATACCAAAAAGTAAATGGTGGAATGCAGATGCACCGTTTGTCGGCTTTAGAATAGTGAAGCCTGTAAAACAACCCACAGCAGAAGAAGCAGAAACATTTTTTCAAACATATCTTGGATTTTAAAAAAACATACAATGGATAACAACCAAAACAACGGTCGGAGAGAGTTCGTAAAACAATCTTCGTTGCTTGCAGGCGGATTACTGGCTGCGCCTTTTTTAAGTAATGCCAATTTTTTTTCAGGTGCTGAGGATACTATTAAAGTTGCATTAGTAGGATGCGGCGGTCGCGGTACCGGTGCTGCTATGCAGGCTTTACTTAGCAAACAAAATGTAAAGCTGGTAGCGATGGCTGACGCTTTCAGTGATAGACTGGAAAAATGTTATAAAACATTGATAGATGAAGACGCCAGTCTAAAATCCAAAATAGATGTACCTGAAGAAAGAAAATTTACCGGTTTTGATGCTTACCTGAAAGCTATTCCTTTGGCTGATGTGGTTATATTAACTACTCCTCCCGGTTTCAGGCCCATTCATTTTGAAGAAGCTATCAAACAAAACAAACATGTATTCATGGAAAAGCCGGTAGCAACTGATCCGGCTGGAATAAAAAGAGTATTGGATGCTGCTGAAATTGCGAAGCAAAAAAAATTGAATGTAGTGGTAGGTTTGCAACGCCGTTATCAAAACTCCTATCGTGAATTATATAAGAAGAAAGATATTATTGGTGATATAACTTCAGCCCAGGTTTGGTGGAACAATGATGGTGTATGGGTGAATAAAAGGAAATATGGCCAAACGGAGATGGAATACCAAATGCGCAATTGGTATTATTTTAACTGGCTATGCGGTGATCATATTACAGAACAACACATTCATAATATAGATGTGATGAACTGGTTTAAAGGGGCCTACCCGGTAAAAGCACAGGGTATGGGTGGCCGCCAGGTAAGAAAAGGAAAAGATCATGGAGAAATTTTTGATCATCACTATGTGGAATTTGTTTATGCTGATGGTTCTGTATTGAACAGCCAATGCCGTCATATTCCCGGCACTATCAGCCGGGTGGATGAAATGCTGATCGGTACAAAAGGCGTAATCCGCGGTGACGAAGCCACAATCAAAGATTCAAAAGGCAAAGAAATATTCCGGTTTGATAAGAAGAAAGAAAACAATCCTTATCAAAACGAGCATGATGAATTGTTTGCAGCAATAGCTAAAGGCGAATACAAATTTGCTGACGCAGAGCATGGCGCTAAAAGTACGATGACTTCAATTATGGGAAGAATGGCTACTTATAGCGGACAGATGATAGAATGGGATAAAGCCATCAATTCAGGAATAGATATCATGCCTAAAAAGTTTGATTGGAATGCCTTGCCTCCGGTACTTCCTGATGATGATGGGTATTATCCGATTGCTGTTCCCGGGAAGACAAAATATTTCTAACAGAACCACGATTTTTTGGATTTTACCTGGATTAAGAGGATTTTGACCTTTATTAAAAAAGAAGCTTCCTTAATTGAATAAGGAAGCTTCTTTTATTTCCAATAAATCTTTTTAAATCCTAAAAATCGTGGTTCTATACTGCTGCGTAATTTTCGCCCACTTTTTTCCAGTTGATCACATTCCAGATCGCTTTCAGGTAATCAGGACGTCTGTTTTGATACTTCAGGTAGTATGCATGTTCCCATACATCAATACCTAATATAGGTGTGCCTTTTACTTCGGCTACGTCCATTAATGG
>CAMLEX010000162.1 GCA_946479055.1 uncultured Bacteroidota bacterium
GACCTCCCCTTCGGCATTGGCTCTTTCATGTCCCACACGATCTACTAAAAAGTCGATGCATTGCTGCGGCGTCCATTTACCTAAATGATAATTCAATGAAAAAATAATTCTTGCACAACGGTGCATGCGCCAGAACAACATACCGATCCTGTCTTCCGGAGAACGTGGAAATTTCATCTCCCATAACAACAGTTCCCAGTATAAGGCATTTCCTTCTACCCAAAAAGGAGTGGAAAAATTGCGGTAAGTTTTATTGCGGTTGGTCATGTATCCCTGTAAATGGTGGCCTGCAATCAATTCATGATGAACAGTGGCCCTTGAAAAATGCGGATTGTTGCCCCGCATACTCATCAGCTTGTCTTCATAGTTCATCGTATTAGTAGGATAAGAAATGATTAAGGCTTCGCCACCCAGGAAAAAAGGATTTACCAATTGCCGTTCCGGTGACATCATACTCATTCTCCATGTTTCTTCAGACAGCTCAGGAATAGTTAACAGGTCATTCTTTTTTAAAAAATCAACTGATTGTTTGTAGAGCTCATACATCGCCTCAGGTTGCAGCCCCGGTGCTACATATGAATTCTTTACTTTTTCCTGCGCCGCTTTCCAGTTGTTGCCAAAACCCATTTCACGGGATGCTTTTAATAATTCCGCATCGCAATAAGCGAATTCTTTATTAGCGATCTCTACTAACTCTTCAGCGGAATAAGGAATAAATTCCAGTTTCAGTTGCCGCATCAGTTCTTTGCCGCCAATAGGATTGCCAATGATACCACTTCCATCATCTTTCTGGCTGGAAGATTCTTTTCCCCGTCCGACCGGGTGGTCATCCGGGCGGGCTTTTTTCTTCAGTATGTCTGCATATACATTTAACAGGCTATCTACATTGCCATAAGTTTTAGGCACCCACCAGGTAAACATCGGATCGTAACCGTTATAAAAATCAACCATATTCTTCAACGACCCCTGCAATCCTTTTGCCGCTTCAGAAGCCAGGTTAGCCAGCTTCATTTCTATCGCCTTTTCATTTTCTATTCCTGCAATTGCTTTTTCTATTTCTTTGAAAATACTGTTTAATTCTTTCGCCACCTGCTCTGCATTAACAGCCGCTCCACGGCGACGAGGTTTTTCTAATGCATATATCCTGTCGGAAAAAGGAAAATATTTACTGATCTGCTCATAATTTTTTTGTTCTTCATGCCATTGATACTTCGCATCTTCAAGGTTTCTTTTAAACAGGATAAAATCAACTTTGCCATTGATACTCATGTTATCAAAACTTAGTTTGTCGAGTTGTTCCAGGTAATCCTTGTTAAGTTGTAATAATCTTCCTCTACGTTCCGGTGAGTTATAATTAGTCCCCTGTCTTCCCCACCCCCGGCTTTCAACACTGGTAGAATAAAACCGGTTAATGCTACCTAAGTCTGCATCGTAGTTGATCATTGTGTTATTCATCTCGCTGGTTTGTGCATACAAATCAGTGGCATTGGGAGTTTGCGCCCATGAATAAGCGGCTACACATAATGCAGCAGTCAGCAACATGAATCTTGGTTTGATAAACATAGTTTACGTTCTTTTAAATTTCTAATCCCGGATAACAGAATGGTTTTATCTCCCAAACCTTTCAACAGCAAAAGGAGACAGATCAACACTTGTTTTTTTATCATCTACCAGTTCACTTACCAGCTTGCCGGTACCCGGACCCAGGCTCAATCCAATCATTGCATGACCCGTAGCTACTACTACGTTTTTAAACCTGCTAATACGACCGATATAAGGCATGCCATCGGCGGAGCATGGCCTGTATCCATACCATAATTTATCAGTGGAAGGCATGGCGATATCAAACTCTGGTAAAAAATTTTTTACCGCTTTTAAAATCCCTTCTACCCTTTCATAACGCGGCGGCGTTTTAATGGATACTACTTCCATCGTTCCACCGAACCGAATTTTATTTCCATCCATCGGTGTTATGGCAACTCTTCCTTCCATCAGTACTGCCGGATGATTAAAATGATATTGCGAATTTTCCAATGTAATGGAATAACCACGCCCCGGCATCAAAGGAATTTTTGTTTCCATCAAGGCCGCTATTTCCCTGCTCCATGCCCCGGTAGCTATTACTACTTCATCAGCTTCATAACTATTTTTCATCGTGACAACTTTTGTGATCGCTTTATTTATTTTTTCAAAACCTGTTACCTCCTCACCACCTATAAGTTGTACTCCCTGTTGCCTGAGATATGCAAGCAATGACTTCATCAGTTTGTTGGGATATAAATGCGCATCGCATTTAAAAAAGATAGCACCCAGGCCATTGATCTTTGTTTGTGGCTCCAGTTTTTGCAGCTCTTCATAGCTTAACAATTCCACATCAAGGCCAAGGGCCTTTCCTTTTTCCACAGTATGCTGTGCATGTTCCGCCATAGCCTGAGTTTGAAAAATTTCTAACAAGCCTTTATGCTCATAGGCAAAATCAAAGCCGGGCAAGTCCATCCATGTTTTGTATAGTTGCTGACTGAACACAGCAATATCCCTTAAAGGAACAGCAGAATTTTCCACATGCTTTTTGTTGGCGCTTTTTACAAATTTCAAACCCCAGTCTATCAACGAACTATTCAACGAGGGTTTTACATAAAACGGGCTTCTTGAGTTAAGCATCCATTTTAACCCCTGCCATATAATGCCGGGTGTAGCCAACGGAATAAAATGACTGGGGCAAACATATCCTGCATTGCCATAAGAACAGTTATCCATAAAATCGCCTTTATCCAACACCGTCACTTTATGACCTGCCTGTTGTAAATAAAAAGCCGAACTCAAACCCATTATACCACCACCAATAACAATAACATTTTTCACACTAAATACTATTTTAATCTTAAATAACTTTTATCAAAATTGTGAAGCTATCAATTTATCACTGGATTTTTATCGTTGCGTTCTCCTTTCAGCCAATCCTTCAATATAACAGCCTGCAGCGCCGTTGGTTTTGCTATGCGGCTTAATGTAAAGGGTATTTGATATTTTGTACCCAACAGTAACGGTATGTTTTTAATCCCGTTCTGTTGCACTACCTGCAAATGAACGATATCTCCCGCTTTTTTTTCTTTTCCAATTGTCTCTAACATTTTCGCCGTTGCCGGTTCGCCATTTACAGTCAGTATAGATTGCTTCGCCCTTATGCCTGCATGCCATGCTGGTGAATCCCATTCTACAGCAGAAATGTTCAAGGTATCATTTTTTTCCCGTACCAATATTCCTAACCATGCTTCGGGCTGGGCTATTGCTTTAGTATCAATATTCAATCCTGCATAGGAAAAGTATTTTGCATAATTAATTTCTTTAACCGTGTACACATATTCAAAGAATTCAGCCAGTGAAACACCGGCGATTCCTTCACAAACTTCCCGGAACTCATCTTCTGTATAACCTCTTTTCTTTTTCTGGTAAAATTTTTTATATAAAGTTCTCATCACTTCATCCAACGATTTTTTGTTTTTGGTTTCATGTCTTATTTTAAAATCAAGCAACATGCCCAACACCGGCCCTTTATCATAATAGGAAATCGTTTTATTAAAATCATCGCCCGTACGGCCAAAGGGGCCGTCAGACCAGGTATCATAACTGGCTTGCGTAACCGATTGAAATAAACGGCCGGGCTTATGTTCATAAGCCAGGATACTGGATCGCCAGGCTTTCAATAAATCATCTTCGCTCATCAGCCCTGCTCTTCTCAGCAGCAATTCATCATAGTAAGCAGTGATGCCTTCAGCTACCCAGAGCATATTGGTACGGCTGCCCTTGTCATAATCAAAAGGGCCCAACTCTATGGGACGGATACGTTTAGCATTGTAATGATGAAAATACTCATGCGCCAAAAAACTGAGCATCCCATTTCTTCCCGGGCCATCCAATCCTTCACCGCTAAAACTAATAGCAGTTGAGTTTAGATGTTCAATGCCACCGCCACCGGGACCAACGGCAATAAAAGTATAATGCTTAAAAGGAATATCACCCATCATATCTGCAGCCGCTACAACTATTTTTTTCAGATCAGCTATAAACTTTGTCTTATCAAAACTGCCGGGCTTATAAGCAATAAAATAATGAGGTACGCCTTTTACTGAAAACGATGGTAATTCTTCAAGGTTGCCAATCAACAGCGGACTATCATATAATATATCGAAATCAGGAGCTGTATAGGTATAAGCTTTCCCAGGAACAGGTTCAAGACCTGTCGCTATTTTATTCCAATTAGCATAAGGCTTTATTGTAACAGATACGGGATGGTTGATATATCCGGCTACATGCATAAACAAACCAGTGGGAGCAATAAAACCACGTTCTTCATCCAGGTAATTAGTAGCAACAAAATTTCGGGTAGCTTTAACATTGTAACTGATGGTTATGGCAGAATTATTATTGCTGTAAACCCGCCAGGTATTATTGGCAGCTTTTTCCCATTTGATGGCTGTCCCGTTTTTATCTTTTGCCTGGAAGTCCGCAATATTATCCGCATAATCCAATACCTGATAATAGCCGGGCATCCATACCGGTATTTTAAAATCAAGCTGGTCCTTTTGAATTCCATCGCACTGAAAAGACACCTGGTAGGCATGTGCGGCAGGATTATCCATGGCAACACTAAATTCCATTTTGCTTTTTATCTGTTGGCTGAAACCAATCGTTGTGCCTGTATGCAACAAAAGCAGTACGCTTGTTATCCCCCTGAAAAAAATATTTTTATTCCTTCCGTTCTTTGAATTACTCTTTTTCATTTAACTGCGATTAAATATTCTTTTTACTGCTTTATTTTCCCATGGAAAATTCATTGGTATTTCGCTGTGGCGGGTCAACACCTAAAAGGCTTTTCACAAAAAAATCTCTTTTCTTTATTCTGCCATACACACCACCATCACTATGTCCCATTCCGGGTATTGCTAAAAATTCAAAATTCTTTCCGGCTTTTATCAAAGCATCCGCTACCCGGTAAGTCGACTCCGGCGGCACATTGGTATCGGCTTCACCAACTATCAGTAACAGATCTCCCTGCAATTTATTCGCATTGGTTACATTGGATTGTTCCTCATAATGTTTTCCAACAGGATAGCCCATCCATTGTTCATTCCACCATTGCTTATCGACCCGGTTATCATGACATCCACAGGATGAAACAGCTGCTTTATAAAATTCAGGATGAAACAACAGACCGCCTAATGAATTTTGTCCGCCTGCTGAAGTACCATACAATCCCACTCTTGTATCATCAACATAAGGATACTTCGCCGCCAATGCTTTTATCCAGATAATACGATCCAAAAAACCAGCATCGGCAAGATTCTTCCAGCAAACATCATGAAAAGCTTTTGAACGATTAGCCGTACCCATGCCATCTATCTGCACTACAATGAAACCGAGTTCGGCCATGCTTTGCATTTCTCCATAGGTCACAAAACTTTTCGGCACGAAAGCATCCTGCGGACCCGCATAAATATTTTCAATAACAGGATATCTTTTCGTTTCATCAAAATCCGATGGTCTGAAAACAACACCCCATATATCCGTTATACCATCCCTTCCTTTTGTATGAAAGGGTTCCGGCAATTTTATACCTGTTGCCAAATAAGCAGAGATATCAGCTCTTTCCAATTCCATTATCTTCTTTCCGTCTGATGTTCTTCTTAACTCAGTAACAGGCGTCACGTTTATTTGTGACCAGGTATCTGTATAATATTTTTTATCGGGAGAAAAAGAAACGAAATGATTTCCGGGTTCCGGTGTTAAGGATACAAGGTTCTTTCCATCAAAACCGATCCTGTAATAATGGGTATAGTAAGGATCTTCTCCTTCGTTCATGCCATTGGCTCTGAACCATATTTCTTTTTTCTTTGCATCAATACTGTCGATATCTTTTACTACCCATTGACCTTTGGTTACCTGTTTCTTAATAGCGCCTGTCAGCGAATTAACAAGGTATATATGTCGCCAGCCATCTTTCTCTGATGTCCATAGTATTTCATTTGTTTCCGGAAGATAATGGGTAAAGATCCGTTGTTCATAGATAAATGTGTTCGTTTGTTCATCTATTATATTTCTTGTTGTTGCTGTTACTGCATCCACCTCTGTAATACGAAAACGCTGATGCCCCCTGTCCGGCCTTTCAAATAAAAAATATCGTGAATCATTTTTTCGCCAGCGTAGCACAGGTTCACTGAAAAAATCAATGGTCTCCGTATTGACCTTTACACTTTTTTTCTGTTCAAGATTGAACAAATACATTTCGTAGGTAGTAAACGGATCACCTGGTTGTTTATATTCATTTTTACGCAACTGTCCCCTGTTTGTATTAGGTAAGGATGTCAGCACATAGCTCACGGAAGAATCTTCATACGGTGTAATTAAATAGCCTACAACATATTTACTATCCGGTGACCAGGCCAATGAACCATAAGGTTTTTTTTCTGTTCCGTTCGTAGTAAACTGTATCGCTACATCGCTATTTTTATTCTTAACAAAAACATTACCCTCCTTTATAATAGCTTCCCATTGGTTATCGGGAGAAACAGATGATGATCTGAAGCCCATCCACCGGCCCCTGTTACGAAACAATCCCGGATAAGCAGTAGTGTCTTTTGGCAAAGAATCAATTTCTTTTACAGTATAAATAGAAAGATTTACCTGCCAGGATTTTTTATCTAATTCCAACGATACATTCGCTGCATTTTTTGCAAACTCCATTTTAGAAATAAGGAGCCGTTGTCCATCCAATGTTTTACCAGCGGCCCGGCTAAGCGCCGCAGCCATTTTCTGCTGGTCAAAAGCTTTTTGTTTCTTCCTTTTTTCAACATCAACATAAATGTATTCAACAACGCTGTCTTTTAATACATTTCTATACCACAAAGCTTTCCCGCCTTGCTGCCAGTTGGCCTGCACAGATGTTTTAAAGGTTGTGTTCTTCACTACACTATCCAGTTTTGCCACAGCACGGTATCGATCGAGCATTTCACTGCGGGATGGCTTATACGGCGGCAAGATATTTTCTTTTAGTGCCTGCTGTGCCGGGAGAGCATTACCAAAAATCAATGTCAGCACTAAAGCTGTTATATTCTTATAATAATACATAGCATGCTGATCCGGGATATTTAAAAAAAATGAAATTAGAACGTCTTCCCATCAAATCATTACTTATTATTAACTGATATTTTTCAATTATTGACCTGTAATCCGAGCCTATTTAATCATGAAAAAAAGAAGGTGTAAATAATTGATCGCTATTTACACCTTATAAAGTACCTACAACCTATAACAGTTAATCACGGAGATTTATCTATGAACTACATCCGGAAATCTTATTTCAATAATATAAGTGCCCTCAAGTTTCAATACAAAAGCAAATCTTGGATTAACAGAATATTTTCCAGCAGCAAGACCGTCCACATTCGCGAAAGTGCTCGGGATACGGTAATACATTAAATGATTCCAATCCGTACCAGCATTAATATACCGGGAAAGAGGGAATGGAGCCACTTCAAAATCACAGATCATTGCCGTATCCGTAATAATGACCGGATTGAATTTTGCATAATTTTCGAATATAGGCCTGTCGCCCCTTTTAATAATTTCTCCAGCTAAAGGATTAAAAGGCACACCGTTTTTATCAGAGAATTTTAATATCACTCTTGCTCCATTGCTTGATTGTTTGGTGCAGGTCAGCTTTGGACTCTTCATCAATGTAGCGGTTCCCGTAGCATCACTAAACGCATTCATCACATTATCCTCTATCTCAAAAAGATCTTCTCCTGAAGGATCCAGTACATTTACCTGTGCGATGGAGGGAAATGTCTTCGTGCCCTTAACGTTCGCCATTCCCATATCAAAAACATACTCGCCTATTGGCAAATTCCCCGATGCTTTATTAAATGTAAGTTGGCCGCTAAGCTCATTGAAATACATCGGCTTTAATTTCCTGGTTTCTCTTTTTGCATTCAGCAGAGCAACTGTCGTATCGGTATCAATGTTAAATGACATTCCATCTTTAAAGACCAATACATCATATTCGGTGTCGAATTCCGTGGGAGCAGGGGCACCGGTAGTTTTATCGCGGAAGTTCAGCATTTTAAAAGTATATGGCGGTGTGGAACCATCAGCTTCTATTTTATCGGATTGTACCAATATCAACCCTCTTTTACAAAAGATCACATTGTCTTTATAACGGATCTGGTCACTTAGAAAGCCCTCCTCGATCTTTTTACAGCCTATCGCAATTATTATTGAAATGGCGATAACAAATATTTTTTTCATTGTATAGAAAGTTTTATTAAAATAAATTATATACCGGACTGTTTAGTTGATGGGGTCCGTATTAAAAAATAACCGGTGATTCCCACTCAATACATGAACAATACCTGTAGTGGTTATAATACCCGAAGTCTGGCAATCATATCCACTATCCTTCTGATCCTGGGGAATGGTAGTCGGATCCAGTTCTTTATCATCCCTGGTGCCAACCACCTTTGTAAAGTTTACATAATCCACATGATCGAGGTAAGCGTTATAATCCTGTGTACGACGCAGCTTTATTAAGAACTGGATATCAGGAATGGGACCCAATGCGCTATTATATAACTTCCCCTCAACGGTCATCTGCGCCCTGTTGATTTTGCCGGTATAGATATACATTTTTAAAGAATCTTTCATTTCACTTACCGGTAAGCTGTCAATC
>CAMLEX010000163.1 GCA_946479055.1 uncultured Bacteroidota bacterium
AAAGCTATGATAAGGGAAAAGCAAAGTGCGACTGGGAGTAAAAGCTCATAAATCCAAAATAATTTTTAATATGAGGCCGTCTTTACAAAATAAAGACGGCCTTATATTATGAAAGTTTCTATAGTTATAAAAATGTGGTTATATGCTCAGCAGCTTCCTGCATTTACAGGCTTCTGGTTGCGCTTACTGATTAGAATTTATGCGGATAATTGATGTTGCTACCTTATTTTTGCGCACAGGGTAAAAAACATGATCCACTTACTCCAGATAAATCCATCCACTTCCGATGCCGGCTCCTATTTGCCGGTGGCTTTACAGGTTGTTTTTGCTGTCGGCCTTGTAGTTTTATTAATGGTTGTAACTCATTTACTGGGGCCAAAACGTAAAACTTCAGATAAATTACAAACGTTTGCCAGCGGAATAGAGACGCACGGGGATGCCCGTCAGCCAATGGCTATAAAATATTTTCTCACGGCTATTTTATTCGTTCTTTTCGATGTAGAAGTGATCTTTTTCTATCCATATGCAGTAAATTTTAAAGAATTGGGTTGGAGTGGTTTTTGGTCAGTTTTGATGTTTGTGGGCTTTTTTCTCTGTGGATTCATCTATATCGTTAAGAAAGGTGCTTTGAAGTGGGAAGATTAATGTGGAAATTTGAAAATGTGAAGATGTGCAAATGGAACTTTAAGTAAGGACATTTGTTTATTGATCAGGTAGATTTCAAATTTTCAAATTGTTTCATTTTCAAATTTGACTTATGTCTCGTCCTGTATCATATAATATTACACAAAAGCCCCTGGTAAATGATATCAGTATTGGTGAAATGCCGGAAGGGCACCAGGGTGAAGGTTTTTTTGCCACTTCTTTGAATAGTGTAATTGGTTTGGCAAGAAAAAATTCAATCTGGCCATTGCCTTTTGCTACTTCCTGCTGTGGTATCGAATTTATGGCTACCATGGGTTCTCATTATGACCTTGCGCGGTTTGGCAGCGAAAGAGTAGGATTCTCTCCCCGTCAGTGTGATCTGTTAATGGTGATTGGGACGATTGCAAAAAAAATGGGACCTGTAGTAAAACAAGTTTACCTGCAAATGGCAGAGCCACGCTGGGTAATGGCTGTAGGCGCATGTGCTTCCAGCGGTGGTATTTTCGACACTTATAGTGTATTGCAGGGTATTGACCAGGTGGTACCGGTAGATGTATATGTACCGGGATGTCCTCCAAGACCCGAAGCTATAATTGATGGAGTAATGCGGATACAGGATTTAGTAGGTAAAGAAAGCTTGCGCAGAAGGAATGGCGAAAAATATAAAGCATTATTAGAAAGTTACGGAATACAGTAAGACAATTTGAAATTAATATGTCTCTTACCAACGAACATATCAAACAAAGACTGGCAGAAAAATTTGGAGAGCAGGTTTCAGGTTTTTCTGAACCATATGGCATGCTCACCTTTGAAGCGCCAAAAGAACTTAATCTGAAGGTGCTTAATTTTCTGTATGATGATGAAGAATTAAAATTCAGATTTCTTACTGATCTGTGTGGAGTACATTATCCCGATTTAAAAGAAAGAGAATTGGCGGTAGTTTATCACTTGCATAACCTGGAAGATAATGTTCGTATCCGGGTTAAAGTTTTTACCAATATCAATAAACCTGACGTATACACAGCGACCGGATTATTTTCATCGGCCAACTGGATGGAAAGAGAGACTTATGATTTTTACGGGATAAATTTTGTGGGGCATCCAAACCTGAAACGTATTTTGAATGTAGATGAAATGGATTATTTCCCGATGCGGAAGCAATACCCATTAGAAGATCAAAGCCGTGTAGATAAAGACGATGAGATGTTTGGAAGAGGTGGTACTATTGGGTATGGTACTGAGAAGACTGATCATGGAACTATTGTAGAATCGGATAAAGACAATGTGGGAGAGAATATAGTATAATGTGCAAATTTGAAAATATGTCCCGATAGCTATCGGGATGCAAATGGTTGGGCTTTTCATTTTCAAATTTTCAAATTGAGTAATTTTCAAATTGAACTATGTCTGAACAGCATATTAAATTACCGGAAGGAAGTATAGAAAAAACCACCACCACACTGAACCTGGGACCAACTCACCCGGCGACACATGGTGTAATGCAAAATATTCTCGAGCTGGATGGTGAGCGGATTGTATCCACCGAACAAACAATAGGATATATTCATAGGGCTTTTGAAAAAATAGCGGAACGGCGTCCCCTATACCAGATCACTCCATTAACAGACAGGTTGAATTATTGCTCATCGCCCATCAATAATATGGGCTGGCACCTGACCTGTGAAAAATTATTGGGTGTCAAAACACCTAAAAGAGTTGATTATCTCCGCATCATCATCATGGAATTGGCCAGGATTTCAGATCACCTGATCTGTAATTCCATTGTAGGTGTTGATAGTGGCGCTTATACCGGTTTCTTATATGTTATGCAATACCGGGAGCTGATCTACGAGATCTATGAAGAGGTTTGCGGTTCACGGCTTACTACCAATATTGGCCGTATCGGTGGTTTTGAAAGAAATTTCAATGATATAGCTTTCCGGAAAATTCAAAAGTTTTTAGATGAATATCCCCGGGTGCAGAAAGAATTTGAAAATCTTTTTACCCGCAACAGGATATTCATGGAACGTACGATAGGTGCGGGTCCTATCAGTGCTGAAAGGGCTTTGAATTATGGATTTACTGGTCCTAATTTACGAGCTGCGGGAGTAGATTACGATGTTCGTATACATTCTCCCTATAGCAGCTATGAAGATTTTGAGTTTGATGTACCGGTAGGAACAACGGGTGATTGTTACGACCGCTTTTTAGTACGCAACCAGGAAATATGGCAATCGCTCCGGATCATAAAAGATGCTTTTCAAAAGGTACAGGAGTTTAAAGGCGCGGAAGCTGATATTTATCATGCAGACGTTCCTGAATATTACCTGCCAGACAAAAAAGATGTTTATACAAAAATGGAAGCATTGATCTGGCATTTCAAAATTATCATGGGAGAAATTGAAATGCCTGTCGGTGAAGTCTATCAAAGCGTGGAAGGTGGCAATGGTGAATTAGGTTTTTATTTTATCAGTGATGGTGGCAGGTCGCCATACCGGCTTCATTTCCGCCGGCCTTGTTTTATTTATTACCAGGCCTATGAAGAATTGACAAAAGGAGCAATGTTAAGTGATGCGATTATTGTGATGAGCAGTTTAAACCTGATTGCAGGTGAGATGGATGCTTAATAAATATGCTTCCCGGTGATACCGGGATTCAAATTTTCAAAATATATGGTTCAGTTTTCAGACGATAAATTAAAAGAAGTACATCGGATCATTTCTTTCTACCCGGAAGGAAAGCAAAAAAGCGCCGTTATTCCTGTTTTACACCTGGCACAGCAGGAGTTTGGCGGCTGGCTGGATGTTCCGGTAATGGATTATGTAGCTTCTTTACTTAATCTTACTTCCATTGAAGTATATGAGGTGGCTACGTTTTACAGTATGTTCAACCTGAAACCGGTTGGCAGGTATATGTTTGAAGTTTGTCAAACTGGTCCCTGTATGGTAAGTGGTTGTGATGATATTATTGATTATATCGGAGAAAAATTAGGGATTAAACCAGGACAAACAACCACCGATGGGATGTTTACATTGAAAACAGTAGAATGTCTCGGTGCTTGTGGTTATGCGCCAATGATGCAAATGGGCAAGCATTATAAGGAGCATTTGACAAAACAAAAAGTGGATCAGATTATTGATGAATGCAGAAGAAATGCTGCCTCTAATAATTAATAAAAAGTAAGTTATTCATCATGGAAGCGATAGTACCATACTTAATGTTTAACGGCAATGCCGCAGAGGCACTTGCTTTTTATGCAAAAGCATTTGATGGAAAAACTTTATTTCAGCAAAGCTTTGGTGAATCACCGATGGGCAACGAAACGCCGGATGAATATAAAAACAAAGTAATGCATGCTACATTCCAGGCCGGTGATCTTACATTCATGGTATCGGATAACATGCCGGGTCACCAGGTTAGTGGTGGTACCAATCTTAGTTTGTCGTTAAATTTTAAAACAGTAGCGGATATTGATAAAATATTTGCTGCTCTATCAGAAGGGGCTACGGTTACAATGCCTTTGCAGGATACATTCTGGGGAGCAAAATTTGGAATGCTAACCGATAAGTTTGGTATCAACTGGATGTTTAACCATGATTATGAGAAGGAAGAAAAGTAAATGCGTTTGACACTGCATGTATTGCAGGTGTGGACGAAGAAAAAGGTTGGCTGTTGGTAGCAAGGCAAAGTGCGGAATTGATTTGATAAAAAAGAAAGTAACAAAAATACCAGGCTCGAAGGTCAAAGCTCGATGCTCGTGGCTTAGAAATATGGGAAGAAAATTATTATTAGACAAAGCTCACGTTGAAAACATCAGGTTATATGATGTGTACCGTCGTGAAGGCGGTTATCGCAGCGTGGAAAAAGCTTTGAAGATGGCTCCGAATGATATTGTGGAAGAAGTGAAGAAAAGCGGCTTGCGTGGTCGTGGTGGTGCTGGTTTTCCTACAGGTATGAAATGGAGTTTTTTGGCGAAACCGGAAGGCATTCCCCGTTACCTGGTAGTAAATGCTGATGAAAGTGAGCCCGGAACTTTTAAAGATCGCTACCTGATGGAGTTTATTCCTCACCTGTTGATAGAAGGAATGATCGTTTCATCATTTGCTCTAGGAAGTAATCGTTCTTATATCTATATCCGTGGAGAGTATGCATGGATCGTTGACATATTAGAACAAGCCATTGCAGAAGCAAAGAATAATGGATTTCTTGGGAAGAATATTTTGGGAAGCGGTTTCGATTGTGAAATTTATGTACAACGTGGTGCCGGCGCTTATATCTGTGGCGAAGAAACAGCATTGCTGGAATCATTGGAAGGAAAAAGAGGTAATCCAAGAATAAAGCCTCCATTCCCTGCAGTGAAGGGTTTGTGGGATAGTCCAACCGTGGTAAACAATGTTGAAACAATTGCAGCCGTTGTACCTATACTTAATGAAGGTGCTGAAGAGTATGCAAAAATTGGTGTAGGAAAATCAACGGGAACAAAACTTATTTCGGCTTGTGGTAATATTAAAAAGCCTGGCGTATTTGAGATTGACATGACCATCTCTGTCGAAGAATTTATATACAGCGATGAATATTGTGGTGGTATTAAAAATGATAAAAGATTAAAAGCTTGTATTCCCGGCGGTTCTTCGGTTCCTATTTTACCTGCTAATCTTTTATTGAAAACAGCAAAAGGCGATACCCGGATGATGAACTATGAAAGCCTCAGTGATGGAGGATTTGCAACAGGTTCTATGATGGGATCGGGCGGGTTTGTTGTATTGGACGAAGATCAGTGTGTGGTGAAGCATACGTATACACTGGCAAGATTCTATCGTCATGAAAGTTGCGGTCAATGTTCACCCTGCCGTGAAGGAACCGGCTGGATGGAAAAATTATTATTGCGCCTGGAAAAAGGTCAGGGCAAAATAAGTGATATCGATCTGTTGTGGGATATACAAAGAAAGATTGAGGGCAATACAATATGTCCTTTGGGTGATGCAGCAGCATGGCCTGTTGCAGCAGCGATCAGGCATTTCAGGGATGAATTTGAATGGCATGTGCTGAATCCGGATGAGTGTACAAGAAGAAATTATGGATTGGCGCATTATGCAGAGGCTTTAGTAGCGACGGCGTAAGGTTTCACGCAGCGGACGCAAAGAAGGAACGAACGCAACGGGTATGACTGAAAATGAGATAGCCACATCAGCATTGGATATTTGTTTTGCCATGCATAGGCAATACGGACCGGGGTTATTTGAAAGTGTATATGAGGAAATATTTTGTTATGAATGGGCTAAGACAGGAATTTCTTTTAAACGTCAACAGGGCATTCCGTTGATTCATGAAGAAATTAAAATGGATATTGGGTTTCGGGCAGATGTAATATTAGACAATAAAGTAATTGTAGAAATAAAGAGCATTGAGAGTTTGGCGGACATACATTCAAAACAAGTGTTGACGTATTTGAAATTGACCAATTTAAAATTAGGGTTATTGGTAAATTTTAATGTCGTGCTTTTAAAAGATGGAATAAAAAGAATTGCTAATAAATTATAAACGTTGCGCCGCAATTTCTTTGCGTCCGCTGCGAGAAACAAAATATGGCTGAAGAAAAAAAATTATTTAAAGTAACCATCGACAACATCTCCTTCGACGTGGAGCCGGGGACAACTATCCTGATGGCTGCACGTAAGATTGGTGGTGATGTTACACCACCTGCAATGTGCTTCTACAGCAAGTTGAAAGGTAGCGGCGGTAAATGCCGTACCTGCCTGGTAGAAGTAGCTGCCGGCTCTGCAGCTGATCCAAGGCCAATGCCGAAACTGGTGGCGAGTTGCCGCACTACGGTAATGGATGGTATGGTAGTAAAAAATATTACCAGCGAACGGGTAATTGATGCAAGAAACGGTGTTGTTGAATTTCTTTTATTAAATCATCCGTTGGATTGTCCCATTTGTGACCAGGCCGGCGAATGTCATTTGCAGGATCTGAGCTATGAACATGGCAAGGAAGGTACCCGTTATGAATTTTCAAGAAGAACTTTTGATAAAGAAGATATCGGTCCTTTCATACAATTGCACATGACAAGGTGTATCCTTTGTTATCGTTGTACCTATGTAGCGGATCAGCTGACCAACAGCCGTGTACATGGCGTATTGGACAGAGGTGATCACGCAGAGATCTCAACTTATATTTCCAAAGCGATAGATAATGATTTCAGCGGCAATATGATCGATGTATGTCCTGTTGGTGCATTAACCGATAGAACATTCCGGTTTAAAAACCGTGTCTGGTTTACCAAACCGGTAGATGCTCATCGTGATTGTCCAACCTGTAGCGGTAAAGTAACATTGTGGAACCGTGGTGATGAAGTATTAAGGGTAACTGCAAGAAAAGACGAATGGGGTGAAGTGCAGAGCTATGACGGCAAACCCGGCTGGATCTGTAATACCTGCAGATTTGATAAAAAAGATTTGAATGATTGGGTGATAGAAGGCCCAACTAAAATCAGCCGTCATTCGGTTATTTCTGCTAACCATTATGTTGGCGCTAAAAAACCACAGGAAACAGTTGCTGAAGTGATGGGTGGACGACAACCAAGATTATTAATGGATATTCATAGCATCAGTGATGTAAACGATCCATCAGTAGATCTGAGTGAATTAGCGGGTCCGGCAACAGGAGCAACTTTTAATAATACCAAGAATCAATAATAGCAAAATGCATTTACTGGCAATTGACTGGTTTTTTATTTTGGAAAAATTTCTATTGATAGGATTAGTGGTTACGCTATCAATGGTGGTAGCTATGTATGCTACCTATGCAGAAAGAAAAGTAGCAGCGTTTTTACAGGATCGTATCGGTCCTAACCGTGCCGGTATTTTTGGTTTGCTGCAACCGCTGGCGGATGGGGGTAAACTCTTTTTTAAAGAAGAGATCATCCCGATGATGTCTTCCAAATTTCTTTTCATTTTAGGTCCATGCCTGGCAATGATAACAGCTTTATTGACCAGTGCGGTTATCCCATGGAGTACTGCTTTGCATTTATTCGGACGGGATATACCCTTGCAGATAGCTGATATCAATATTGGAATATTGTTCATTTTTGGTGTTGTGAGTTTGGGAGTGTATGGAATCATGATCGGCGGATGGGCGTCGAATAATAAATTTTCTTTGCTGGCAGCTATCCGTGGTGCTTCGCAAATGGTATCGTATGAACTGCCAATGGGACTTGCATTGATAGCCGTGCTGATGCTGGTGGGTGATCTGAGAATGAGTTCTATTGTAAGCAATCAATTGGAAAATGGCTGGCATATCATTTATCAGCCATTGGGTTTTCTTATCTTTTTTGTCTGTGCATTGGCAGAATGTAACCGAACTCCATTCGATCTTCCTGAAGCGGAGAATGAATTGAACTTTGGTTATCACCAGGAATATTCATCCATGAAACTTGGGTTTTATTTATTTGCTGAATACATCAATATGTTCATTAGCGGCGTGGTGATGTCAACATTATATTTTGGTGGTTATGATATACCCTTTGTGAATGAAGCCAGTTGGGGATTAAATCAAAACCTGTTGGCTATTATAGGATTTGTAGTATTGTTGCTTAAAGCATTCTTTTTCGTCTTTGTATTTATGTGGATCCGGTGGACCATTCCCCGTTTCCGTTTTGATCAATTGATGAAGCTGGGCTGGAGAACATTGATCCCGTTGGCTTTGGTGAATATGGTGCTGACAGCAGCGGTAGTATTGTGGTTGAAAAAATAATCTGAACCGGGATTGATAGGATGAATGGGATTTTTAGGATCATTATCTCATCCATCTCAATAATCTCAAAAATCCATGTTCAGACGATATATTTGCGAAAATTTTAAAATATCCTTTTGAGGAGTTGTAATATGCAATTAACACAAAGAGCAAAACAGGTAGATCGTAAGCCAATGACATGGCTGGAGAAGATATACCTGTGGAATATTGCAAAGGGTATGTGGATCACGTTGACTCACTTATTTAAGAAAAAAGCGACAATACAGATCGGAAGAGCACACGTCTGAACTCCAGTCACTACCACAGATCTCG
>CAMLEX010000164.1 GCA_946479055.1 uncultured Bacteroidota bacterium
TGAGAGGATACACAATTTCACTTTGATAAGGCAGCACTCCGCTCTCATATACATCCCTGCTGGTACTATCATAATCCGTGGTGGAGCTTACATGATTATTGAGGTAATAAAGTTTGTTTTTACTTCCCCTCAACAAGCTATTTACCGTTTTATTATAGGCAGTATTTCCAATGATTGTATGATTGATTTCGTTATACTGTTTTGTATCCCGTACTTTGGTGGCCACAGAATCACGGCAGAGGTTAATCACCTGGGTTGACTCCTGTACCGGCCCTCTTACCGGCACTTTGATAGATACAGAGCAATTATTTCCGGTGATTTTATCAAAGATCATCTTGAGATTGTTGCAAAATAGCGTCATTATTTCCATGAAGTCTTTGTCCTCAATCTTTTTGAGCTTGCGTGCCTGGTGCACCTTTGAAAACGAATCTCTCAAAAGAATAATGGCATTGCCGTATACAGACTCTCTATACTTGTGATGTAGGATTTTGGCCGTGTTGATGAAAAGAAAGCAACAAAATCTGAGAATAAATAGTATGCCGAATATCGCCAAACCAATGTACAGGGATTTTTCAATGGAAGTTTCGAAAAAGTTTTTGCCAACCTGTAAAACACCGAATAGCGTACTTGCACTACCCAACAGCCATTTCCACAAGGCACCTGCCAGTGTGCGCTTTAGAGTATTCCCCAATAACTGTCCTATTATTTTAATCGTCATGAAATAATGCCCTGTTCTAAGTTTCTATAGCCATTTACTATTGCATCTCGCAAGATATTTTATTGTTACATGCCGGAAAGTGGTTTTATGCAAACAAGCCTGGAGATTGGACGAATGAGGCATTTCAGATGATTATTGTGACGCCCATTTGTTTTTTAACAAGTGGCCAGGCGTTTTTGTTATTTGTCTGAATTCGGATAAATTGATTAAATGATGGACTATGAATGAGAGGTTGATGATTTGAATTTGTTCATTACAATTTAATTTGCGTTGAAGGATTGCCTTTGGCAATGACGTGAAGATCCTGAAAAGAATTCAGGATGACGGACTACCGGAATGCCATTCACTCCATAACTGAATTGCGTAAGTATGAAACGCTTGGACGCACTCAATGGCGTGGAATATTCCTCTGAACTTCGTTCGCAAGCTTCTAATTAGGCTGCGCTTATTTCTCGCTTGAGTCAGGAATGACAGTCTGCGGATAGAGTTATTCATTATGTATCCGAGGAGATTACTTCGTCGCTTGTCCCTTATATTCCGAGCTCCTTACAATGACGGGAAATCGTTTATAGTGGGATTAGTTCTACGTTGAGGGTGGTGGTTTGGCCGAGGATGACGGCGACGGCGGTGACTTGGAGGGTTTGGAAGCCGGGTTTGGTGAATGTGACGGTGTAGATGCCGGGTACGGGAATTTTTAAACTGTATGTTCCGTTTATTAATGTAAGCGTGAAATAGAATTTAATTCCATCTTTTGTTGCTTTTACTTCCACATCGGCGATACCCGCATGTGTGATTGAGTGTGTGACTGTACCTGCTATTTGTGTTGCTATGCTGCCGATGTCTACAATTTCTCTTACTGCCTGATAACCGTTGAATAGGATTTGATTTGTTTTTTTAAATGCAAGCATTAACTTATCCAATTTCTTTAAAATCTTATCTGCATCTTTAAAAAGAACAGGGACTGAATCTGTAACACCTTTGCGCTGACTTATAGCTGTACGTGGTGCAGGTGCTTTTGTTTGAAAACTTGTAATGAGTGCCAGAAAATTTGTAAGGTCTAAGGCTACAACACCATAAGGTGCCAATGATGCAATGTTTGCATTTGCTTTACCATGCACAAAGGTTGAAAACTCGGCAAGCTCATCATCTTTTTTACTGCGCAGCAATGTGATATTAATATCCATTTGCTCTTTTAATATGGTATTGTTTGTATCGACTGCGAAACTGAATACTTTACCTGCGATGGCCAATGTATCCTGTGTAAGATTTTCTTTTACTTCGTCTTTGTCGGTTGTGATACCAGTAGTAAGTGTTTTTTGTTTGAGATTTGCATCCTGTAACTCATCCCGCTTAACTATTAATTCATCTTTTGTTGTATCGATTGCTGGAATGGATGCTGTTTCTGCTGCTGTTGCTTCGATGAAGGAGATGGTATCTGATACCATGCTTAGTTTGGCGATTTCTCTGTCGCGCATAGTTGATAAGATTTAATGTTTAAAAAATGGTTTGTGAATTTTCGTGGCGCTAAAGTAAAAACTGATCCTTATTTTTTAAGAAACCGCATTTACTTTTTTATTTACCGTGTTTATCTTTTTTATTACCGGATTATTTATTTTATTAACCGTATTTATTTTTTTGCTGCCGGAATGTTTTTGCAGGCAACCGCATTATTTATGACAGATACCATAAGTATTTTCTCTTATGCTGTGTTTGTTTGTTAGCCGCCCAAGTTTATTTTTTTTGTAGCCGGGCTATGTTTGGCACGCAACATATCCTGTTTGTAGGTTACCGGGTTTGTTTTTAGGGATACCGTGGGGTGTAGGCGCAAGTCTGGGTCGTTTATAGTTGAAAATTCATTAAGTTAGAAGACTTGCGCCAGCGTTTCCGTTTATAGATGAAAAATCATTTAGTTAGAAGACTTGCGCCAGCGCTTCCGTTTTAAATATGTTCTATTTCTATCATTCCTTTTTGTTCTGTATAATAATCTATTGCACTGCTGTATTTCCAATCTGTTGGTTCGTTTACAAATCCTGACCGTACCGGATTATTATGCAGGTAGGCTAGTTTTTGCTGTACTACGTTTTCGCTTTCTACATAAATTGGGTGATTGTCTTGTTTCCAAAATTGATGATGTTTGTTGTTGCTGTTTGCCTGACCAGCTTCGCTAAAAATATTCAGCATCCATTCTCTTCTGCTTTCTTTTTCATTACACATAATAGCCGTTATTATTTTTGATGCTGTGTATTTTTTCATATCCCGCATGATAGCTTCCAATTTGTTTTCTCCTTTTTTACTTATTATCATGTGTACATGGTTTGTCATTATTACCCAAGCATGTATTACTAATCCTTTTTCTTTTTGACAATGCCCCCAGCTATCAAGCAATATGTTTCTGTACTCATCTCTTGTAAAAACATCTACCCACCCTACTACTGCATAACTGATAAAATATTTTAGATCGGGATCTATGAATTTGTACTTGTTGCCCATTTATTTTTTTGAGCAAATTTATTTTATCAAAGAACTTAAGACTTACGTAGTACTACTGAATTTTTAATGCTGGCGCAAGTCTGTGACTTGTGCCTATCTCTATTTTATCTTTTTACTGGCACAAGTGGAACACTTGCGCCAGCGGGTTAACTAGGACTTCTGATAATAGTGTTTCTGTATCTTTTTCTTAATTGAAAAAAAGCCAGCTATTTTTTTGAAGTAGCTGGCTTTTTTGTTTGGGAATGTTAGTGCTATTGCCAGTGGTTGGTGAGGGTGCGGGTTTGGATTTCTTGGAGGGTGGAGAGGGAATCTTTTTTCATTTTGGTGTTCCAGGAGAGGCAGATGGGGCAGGTGGGTGAGCAGGTGCCGGAGGGATCGAGGGGGTAGCCGGTGGTGATGGATTTGAGTTTTGCGGGGATGCCTTGTGATAGCCAGATGGGGGGTGGTGCGGATTTTAGGTAGTGGTTGAAGAATTGTTGCATTCTTATATTAAAATCATCTGCCGATTTACCACTTACATTATGATTACCTTCTTCATACTCCAGCATCCAAACTTTCTTTTCAAGACGACGAAGTGCTGTAAAGAATTCAATTGCATTTGGGAATGGACAAATTTCATCATGTGTTGTATGAAACATCAAGAGCGGTGATGTTACCTTATCTGCCAATAATACTGACGAATTCTTTATATATAAATCGGGTCTTTGCCACAACGTAGCCCCTACTCGGGTTTGTCCTTCTTCATATATTGATTGAAGGCTACTTCCGTTTCCTTTTAAACTTCCATATCCACTTATGAAGTTAGAAATACCAGATGCGGAACAAATTGCAGAAAACATTTTTGTATGAGTCGCGATATAATTAGCTTGAATACCTCCAAAACTTATACCCTGGAAACCCATTTTCTTTACATCAACAAAAGGAATTTTAGATAAATAGTTGACAGAAGATTTGACGACTTTTAGAACAGATTCACCAACATCTCCATTTTTAAAATGAACGTCAGGAGCAAAAACTAAATATCCATTGCTCACATACCAAGGAATATTAAGCCAGCCGCCAGATGGCGCTGGTTTTAAATATGCGTTTAAGCCGTTTGATTGTATTTCATAAACATAAAATATAATTGGATACTTTTTAGTTGGATCAAAATTTTCAGGCTTGTACAGAAGACCCTGAATAGTAGTTCCATCAGATGATTTCCAAGAGTGTAATTCAGTTTTGAACCAATTATATTCTCTTTCAGGATAAATGTTACTTAAAGGAATAAATGTTTTAAAATCCGTTGTTGAAAAAAAGTTTGGTGATTCGGAAGAACTCATACGCCTTACTATATATACTTCTGCATCTCTGGCTTTAATTGGATTGAAGTTTACTCCATCTGGAGCTCTCTTAGCAGCAATAGATGCGTAATAAAAATACTTACCCATCGACAATATTGTGGGATCACCTGAGACGCTTAAATTCTTACTACTAAAACCATTGTCTTTTGTTTTTAGGTTGTATACACTCAAAATGATTTTCTCATTCACGGAAAAGGGGTATTTAAAACCATCCCGAATCACTTCAAAAAAAAGATTATGTTTTAGACCATAGCCATTTGTTACATTAACTGGAGCAGTTTGACAAGTGGGATCGACCTGCCAGATGTCATGCTGGTCATAAAGCAATAGAGCCTTATCCCCTTTTATCCAACCTGCGGGACGATAATAACTTCTTGATGCGTCCACATGGTCATCTTCATAGACTGACCAATTAGTTTTTATATCTTTTGTAATATTTTTAGTTATCCCAGATAATATTTCATAACTAAAATAATTCCTGGCGTCTGCATTATAGTATATTATAAACCTTCCTTCAGCAGACAAATAGGGTTGAGAACTTTTTATTTGATCTAAGTTTTTCCTTTGACCATCTTTGGTAGAAATTAAATAGACCGGTTTTTGAAGAGCCGGGTTCCAGTTCGATTCACTTATATCTATACCGCCGCCCATTTTACGAGAAAGAGTAATCAAACCATTATTAGTGGTATCTAAATACGCCTGGCTTAATGCCTCATTCTGTTCTTCAATCCTAATAATTCTATGATCAGCAATATTTAAAATGGCTGTATATCGTTGTGGTGATTGATTTTTCAATTGATAAGATTGTAAACTTACATCTGCATGACTCCAGACATTTACTTTAACAGCATCGGCTTTAGATTTAGGATAACTCATTTCTCTTAAACTAATAAATAGTCGTTCCCCATCATTACTGAATTTTTGGATACTTCCTAAAACCAAGCCACTATCGATATTTACAGTTTGATTATCCACAAGTAAAACTGCTTTATCCATTCCTGTTTTATAATGCCATATTGAACTCCCTTTTCGGTTGCCTGTTTTCTGATCAATTATAAATGCAACTTGTGAATTATTTTTATCAAAGATTACGTTACTCAGATTTATCTCTTTCTCATTGATTACTTCCGACCAAATCGTATTTACATTATTATCCCCCATAGTTATCAAATTCAGAAACAAGGCTGACGTTCCATCTTTATTTGATTCTGTAAGCAATACACATACTTTCCCGTCATCACTGACATAATAACCTTTCACCGATTTGAAATACTTCTGTTCCCCGCTTTTTAGATTACGTATTACTAACTCCTTCTCTACATTGTTAGTTTGATAAATTATAAACTGCCCATCTCCTTCCTTCGGAACTATATATGAACCGACTTGCGTAATATACTGCACAGAAGAACTATCCAAATTGACAATTCCTAAGCTATCGGTAGATTTAGTAAAAACCGCGAATCTACTATCCTGAGTAATTTGTGCATTTGCAACACCGGGGATTTCTAACTTCCATCCGGCGTTTGAAGATTGAAGAATCAATTTAGTATTGAACTCAAACAATGTTCCTTCCCGTATAGAATAGACAAGATATTTGCCATCATTACTTATTGCAGCAGCTTCAACACTTGGCCATTTTCTGAAAACACTTGTATCAAGGGCGGGCTTTTGGGCATAACAAACTGCTGAATAATATAAAGCAACTAATATTAAAAGTAACCTTGGCATTCTTCTATTGTTTATGAAATTAAATCGCATCAGTCCTTAGGCCAGGTCGGCTCGCCCTTTCGCATCTTTTCCAGTGCTTCTTTGAATACTTTATCTGGGGTTGTATTATTCTTAATCGAGTTCTCCTCCTCTTGCTTAACTGCTTTCTCTTCCCAAGCTATTGCTTCAGCAATACGACCGACTTTATATAAAAGGTTTGCATAAGTATCTAGAATGGCTGGGTCTGTTGTATTTGTCTTAAGGATCTCCATCCATTCTATTCCCTTCTTAAGAATCAAAGGATCATTAGAATGCTCAAATATTACCTGCCATATCATATCGTTAGTAAAATTTCTTCCTATACCAACGGTATCAAGTCCATACTTTTCAATTTTGATAACCTGATAATTTGCAAGCTGTACCCAATCCTTTTTATAAGAGTACCATCTAATTTGGGCATCCAACACAATTCGTTCTGCATAGCCTGCACTGTATTTTCTTTTAATAACAGATTTTAATCTTGCCCATTTTGGCTTTTGCACGGCTGGTATATCATCCTTCCATATTTTGGAATTTATTTCTTCTTTTGAAATAATATAGTCTACCAAGCCTTGAGAAATTCCCTTTCTGTTCATTATTTTATCAACCGAGTCTGAATGTTTATAAAACAGATTAAAACCTTTTTCTTTTGAACTTTGAATATAAGACCCAATAAATGTGATATTTTCTTTAGTGTAAAGACTATCATCTGCCATTTTGTATAAATAATTTTGCAGATAATCCTGTCCTATTGTAATAGCCAATTCTTTTTGCTTTAATTCCCGTAAAGATTTTGCCATGTAAGGCATATAGGAATAGTTTTTCTTTCCTATTTGATAGTTTCGCACCAGTGTATATATCTGTTTTTCTGGATCGTGAGCAACAGTACCCACGGCAATGAATGGATTTACTCCTTTTAAACCTATACCCTGGTGAACAATTATACCATCCGGTGAAAAAAATAAATAGGTTGGGAAAACCGTCACATTATATTCCTTCATTATAGAGTGGGCATTTTGATACCAACTTTTCACTTGCTCATTATCCCGTTTCGTAGTATCCATTTGGATTTTCACCGAAATAAATTTGTCATTAAACAATTTGCCGACCTTTTCATTTGTATACACTTCTTTATCCATATACTTACAAGGCCCACACCAAGTGGCGTAACAATCAACAAACAAATACTTGTTCTCCGCTTTTGCTTTACCTTTTACTTGCTCCCATGTTAAGCCTTGTTCGAAATGAATTCCTTTGCTTGTATCTGTTTGTGCAGATAGAAATATAGGAAGGAAAAGAAGTAATGATAACAATGTCTTCATAACGAAATTTTATTGAGTAAGCCCCGCTGTTGTTGGTGATAACACCGAACAACGGCGCCGCTTGGTTTCCTTAAGGTGCTGGTGTTAATGTTATATTCAACGTTTTCATTACTCCGGGTTGTACTTCTGTATTTAGTTCCTGGTGAGTGTTGAAGTCAGGACATTCGAATAAGATGGATGGATAGATGCCCGCTGGTATTGGTAAACTGAATCTTCCATCTTCGTCGCTTACTGTGAAGTAAGTTGTTCCGAATACTGTTACGCTTACTGGTACTTGCATTGGTAAATTGGTTGCACCATTTTTTATCAACCCTTTTATTCCTGATGTGCCGGGACCGGCTACGGTTAACAACACTTGATCAAAGGTGAATAGTTTTTTTACGGCTTCATTTGTTTTAAATATTTCCTGACCATCGAGAAACATACTCATCAGCTTTGTATGCAGATCATTGTTGGCAGTGATTTTTGCTTGAGTTTCTATTTCGTCATTCTGCCCAGCATTTAAAAAGTCATTATACAATGTATCATACTCAGTTTTTGCTGTTGTGAATGTTGCAGCGAATGCAACTGGCATATTTCCACCGGCTGTGAGATCAGCAGTGTTTGCCAATATAAAAGTATTTCCATCTAACATCAACCTTTGCGCAGCTGACCAATCATCCTGCGCAGCTTTTCTATAATGTTGTTGCCCTGCTGCATCGAGTTTTATTTCCAACTGATCTGCAGGATACGCTTCGGTGATGTATCTTTTTGCACGTTGCCAAAGAGCCATTCCTTCTGTTGCTTTGTTTTTTAAATTAACTCTCAGCGTTCTTGAATCTTCGACACGTTGTTCTTCATCAGGCAATGCTTCGGCTGCATCAACTTCTGCTAACCGTGCAGTAACATAACCTGCGATATATTTTGATTTGAATGCGGTGAAGTCGGCGAGGAAATCTGTAACGCTGTTCCAACCAAGACGACAGATTGCATAAAGTTCTTGTTGAGTGCTGTTGTACTTTTTGATGATTGCCATGATATATATAGTTTAAGGTTTAACGAGATTGAAAATTAATTTT
>CAMLEX010000165.1 GCA_946479055.1 uncultured Bacteroidota bacterium
TACTAACCCATCCATTATAATGATCCCTTCGATATATCGGAGGGATTTTTATTTGAAGCCCCTATCTCCCGAAGGGGAATAACAAGAGTAATCATGTAAAGGGTTTTAAATAATTCACGTGCTTGGTTTTCCGGAAAGTATTAAAATCATAACTGTACACTGTTGTGATCAAAGAACAGAAGAAATACTAAGCGTAACAGGAAAATGCAAAGACCCATATTAGAAATGCAGGTAAGCAATAATTAAAATATCTTTATAGCCAACAAAAAATTCTATCCATGCTGAAATCTATGACTGGTTTTGGAAGAGCCGAAAACAATGTAGGCGACAAAACTTTTCTCGTTGACATAAAATCGCTTAATGGTAAACAATTTGAACTTCAACTCAGGTTGCCATCTATCCTCAAGCCCTATGAATTTGATATCCGTCGCCTGCTTTCAGAAAAACTGAGCCGCGGCAGTGTGGATTGTATGATAAGCCTGAAAGAAACGGGTAATGCAAAGCCGGTAACCATCAATACTGACCTGGCGAAAGCCTATTACAGATCTTTATCTGAGCTGTCGGCTGAGCTGAATCTTGATCCTTCTCATATCCTGAGTACCCTGGTAAAACTTCCGGAGGTCATTACACCGAGCAGTGAAACGCTAAGCGATCAGGAATGGGCCGATTTCAAAGAAATATTGCTGGCGGCTATTAAAAATATCAACCAGCACCGCATGGATGAAGGGAAATCTCTTGAAGAGGAGTTAATGGTCCGTATCAATAACATATTAATCCAGCAGGAAGAAGTGATTAAGCTGGAGCCGCTACGCCAGAAAAAGATAAGGGAAGGCATTACTAAATTGCTGGAAGAAAATGTAGGCAAAGAAAACTATGATGATAACCGGCTGGAACAGGAACTTATTTATTATATCGAAAAAATCGACATTACGGAAGAACAGGTAAGGCTGAAAAATCATTGCGACTATTTTATAGCAATGCTTAATGGATCCGATGAATCAAAAGGCAAAAAATTATCCTTTATCCTGCAGGAAATTGGCCGTGAGATAAATACTACCGGCTCAAAAGCGTATGATGCCGCCATTCAAAAAAATGTAGTAATGATGAAAGATGAACTGGAAAAAGCGAAGGAACAGGTGTTGAACGTTCTGTAGTTCCAAAATTTTAAGTTCCCAGGTTGGCGGTTCATAATTATTTTTGTAAAAATCATTTCATTTGAAAAAGCTGTTCCGAACATCGTACTTCTTACTTCTGACCTCGTACTTCTTTTTCTCCTGTACTACTATTGATCTGTACGAAAAAAGTGTAACCATTCCGGGTCATGAATGGAAAAGCAGTTTCAAACCTTCCTTTGATTTTACGATAAAGGATACCATGTCGCCGTATAAATTATTTTTTATCCTTCGTCACAATGAGAAGTATGATTTCAACAATATCTATATTAATGTGTATGTAAAAGGACCGGGGCAGGATTCAGCATTGAAAATTCAGCAGGATCTTGTGCTGGCTACCAATGAAAAAGGGTGGCTGGCCACCGGTATGGATGATATATATGAACATCGTATCCCGTTAGCACCGGAACAAAGTCTTAAAGCCGGAACTTATACATTCACAATAGAGCAGATCATGCGGGAGGACCCCCTGAAAAATGTATTGAACGCAGGTTTACGTATTGAAAAGAAATAATATTTCCATGCCTGATATCAGCCGGAAAACAATAAGAAGGGCTACCAATATTTACTGGCTCATGCTTATTTATATAATCGCAGCATTGGCCTGGTGGTTTATTTCTCTGCAAAAACAAAGTTATTCGCTGGCTGACTTTAAACTGAAACAACTTAATGCTACCATTGACAGTTCCAGCTCCCCGCATTTTTACCAGACTGAATTTAATAAGATCATGGATGGTAAAAAAAGAGACACGATCAAACACCTGAGCGAAGGTCTTTTTTTCTTTGCCCTTATCATCGTGGCGGCTATTTTCGTTTTCCGCACTGTCAGGCGACAGATCCGGTTTCAGCAGCAGCAACAGAATTTTATGATGGCAGTAACGCATGAATTAAAAACGCCAATTGCTGTGGCCCGTCTCAACCTGGAGACCATGCAGAAATATTCATTGGATCCCGAACAACAGAAAAAGCTTATTCGCATAACTCTTGAAGAAACTTCACGGCTTAATTTTTTAACGAACAATATTCTTATCGCCTCTCAACTGGAAGGAGGAGGGTATAAATTTTCAAAAGAGGAACTTGATCTCTCTGATCTTTTAAAAGATTGTGTGCAGGATTTCAGAAACCGTTTTCCCGATAGAGAATTTTCAGAACATATAGAACCTGATGCAGAAGTAAAAGGTGATCCGCTTTTGTTGCAAATACTGGTCAATAACCTGCTGGAAAATGCGATAAAATATTCACCAAAAGAAAGCCGGATCGATGCGACATTGAAAAAAACCGATTCGGTTGTGCAATTAGAGATTGCTGATGAAGGCCCTGGCATCCCCGATGAGGAAAAGAAAAAGATCTTTTCTAAGTTTTACCGTATAGGCAATGAAGCTACCCGCAAAACAAAAGGTACCGGCCTGGGGTTATACCTATGCAGCAAGATAGCCGATGATCACAATGCGGACATTTTGGTGACAAACAATACTCCACACGGCAGTATTTTTGTCGTTCAGTTTTTTATATAGAGACAGGACATGCCTTGGCTGTACGACTCCTGTACAAATAATAAATCAAGAAAAGATCATGAGCCAGGAAAAAAAGACATCCATTCTTTTAGTTGAAGACGAAGAAAACCTGCATGAGGCACTGAAGCTAAACCTGGAACTGGAAGGCTACGATGTTACTTCTGCTTATGATGGAGCTACTGCATTGAATACCGTGACCGGAGAATATTTTGATCTCATCATCCTGGACGTGATGCTCCCGGAAATGGATGGCATCAGCGTAGCGGAAACAATCCGGATCAGTAATAATGAAGTCCCTATTCTTATTCTCAGCGCTAAAAACAGCAGTGCTGACAGGGTATTGGGATTAAAAAAAGGCGCTGATGATTACCTGACCAAACCTTTCAACCTGGAAGAATTATTACTGCGGGTCCATAAACTGATCAATAAAAATAAAAGGCTGCAGGACAAATCAACTGTAGGTAACAGCTATTCTTTTGGAGATAATATCATTGATTTTAAAGCCCAGGAAGCGTCTACAAAGTCGGGACAGAAAATTCAATTGAGTAAAAAAGAAACGATGTTGCTCAAACTACTGATCGAAAATAAAAATGAAGTAGTGCCCAGGGAAAAAATATTGCAATCGGTATGGGGCTATAATGTATATCCTACTACCCGCACCATTGATAACTTTATTCTCAACTTTCGCAAATACTTTGAAGAAGATAGCCGCAATCCGAAATATTTTCATTCCGTCAGGGGTGTGGGTTATAAGTATTCGGAGTAAGAATGAAGGATTGCAGAAGTTAACAGGTTGATCGGTTGATAAGTTTTAGCTGTATCAATTGGATTGATCGCTGATCTTCACTAATATCTTTTTTGTTTCTTCCAGCAATTTCTTTTTTTCTCCCGCTGACTCTACATTAGTAAAGATCCCAGTTTCGCATTGATCTAATATTTCCAATAACTTTTTTTCGCTTTCTTTGGTAACTCCTTTTTGCTTCATTGCTATGGACAAGGCTGATTTATTCATTTTGCTGCCTGTTAAATCAAACTGAACAGTAAAGAAATTCCAGATACAGTTTCTCAGGATATTATAGAATGTTTTATCATCAGCTTCTGAAAAAATAGTAGCCGGTTGTAGGATCTCCGTAATTGTTAGTCGGTTATTATTTTCTGTTATTGTATCAGGAGGATTTGCTTTTTTGGTTTTTGTTTTTCTCCATATAAACAGAAAAATAGTTGTTAATGTCAGGCTTCCTGCTGCTATCCACCACCAGGCCTTGTATTTTTTGTGTTCATTGATTGTACTGTTCTTTGATTCAACTTTTTCTGATATTTTTTCAAGTGTTGTCACTTTAATAGTAACAGATCCGGAAGAAACTGTTTTGTAATTGTTTGTATCAGGATTAAAAAAAGAAAAACTAACTGCTGGCAGGTCATAATTTCCAGACTTTGATGAAACAAAACGAAAATGAAAATCCCTTTTTCCTGTCATGGGTGATTGTGTATGATCCAGGGAATCAGTGGAAGTAGGTTCAAATCCATCAATGCCCTCCGGCCATTGAATAACGGGTGGGGAAAGCTGGGTGAAATTTCCTTTTCCGCTAATGGTAATAACAAGATCACCTTCTTCATTTTTGGCCAATTCATTTTTTAGTACTGATGCAGCGAGTTTAAAATTACCAGTGGCTCCGTTATACTCAACCGGTTTGTTTTTTTGCGGAGTTGCTTTTACTGTTATGGCAACCGGTTTTGTAGCCATACTATTTTCAAATACAATTGTATTTTCATCAGAATTTATACTACTGCCAGGATACACACCTTCTACTATTTCCTGTTCTGCTTTTTTGGTGACAGCACTTTTTGAAAATCTTACCTGGTTCTTTACTTCCATAGCATCTATAGAAAAAAGACCTGCCTGCAAAGGATAGAGCTGTACCTTACGAACGATATGAACGTCGAATTGCTTTCCTTCAATAATTTCATTGCCAGTCAGTTTATTTCCGAGATTGATCATATCCTGTACAGTGAAACCATAAAAACCAGGGTTCTTTACGATGTCCGATTTTGAATCCAGTCTTGAATATAATTTGAATATGGCTGTTACTGGCTCACCGACAAAACATGTTGTTTTATCTACCAGCACTTTCATAAACAGGTTGCGGCGGATCTTTGGATAAGCATCCTCTCCCGGACTTAAAAAATTGTCTTCATTCGTTTCCTGGTTATCGGGCTTCTGTCTCCGGTTATAAGCTTCACTCTTAGTGATGACTTCCAATAAAACATTACCACTTTTGATCAACCTGTTTTCTATTCTCGCTGAAGCTCCGGGTATGATAAATTTTCCAGGGCGGGGAGCTGTCAGTGTGTACACAATATTCTTCAATTTTCGCGGACCGCTTGTTCCATGGGCTGAACCTGTATATATATTGGGGCCACTGACAAAACGAAATTCTTTAAAGTCTGGAGCAAAAAATTCATTATCCTTATCTGTTTCTTCCAGCACATACTGCACCTGGAAAGATTCACCTGCTACAACAGGACCTTCAGTCACGATGGTTTGAAAATTCTTCTGCGCCTGCAGGCAAAAGTGAGAAAGCACCAATAACCCCAACGAAACAATAATATGTCGTATAACTTTTTTCATCCGCAAAAGATTAATAAAAGTAGAAAGCCATAGTAGAAATATTTATTAAAATAGGATGAATGGAAAGGCACTGCTCAATTCTTCAATTTCTCTCTCACCCTTATGAGGTGGGGTTTAGAGGTCGCCCAACTGCGGCCTGATGATGATATCTTCCACACAAGCCTGCGGAGAAAGTTGTGTCGCTGTATAGATCATTTTCGCAATATCTTCCGCTTGCATTATACGTTGAGGATCGATGCCGGTTCCAATCCAGGAGTCCGTATAGGCAGCTCCCGGAAAAACGGATGTAACCTTTATACCGTGCGGCTTCATCTCATGCCGCAGGTTTTTTGAAAAACCATCCAGGGCAAATTTGCTGATACTATATGAACCGCCATTCGGATAGGCTTGCAGCGAAGCAATAGAACAGATATTAAAAATATGGCCACTCTTTTGTTTTATCATAACCGGTAATAATATTCTTGTCAGGTGGTAAGGCCCATACAAGTGGACTGCTATCATTTCTTCCAATACACCGTCTTCTTCATCATGTACATTACCGGGAATAAAAGGGCCTGCATTATTCACCAAAATATCAACTTTATCAACCTGCTCCAATACCCATTCACCGAATTTTTTTACTTCTGTCTTATTACCCATGTCACAGGGCCTGGTGTAAATACTTGTCCTTGGAAACCGACCTTGTAATTCTTTACCTGTAAGTTGCAATGTTTCATTATTACGGGAGCAAAGAAAAAAGCTATGGCCTTGCTTATCATCAGCAAATTTTTCTGCAATAGCTTTTCCAATTCCTTTTGATGCCCCGGTAATAACGATATTCATAACTACGAAGTTTTAACTACGAAGTAAGAACTTTTTCCCCTTTTATCCCTACTTCTTATCTTGTAGTTCGTACTTTGCAAGTATGAAGTATAAACATCTCTTTTTTGATCTTGACCATACACTGTGGGACTTTGAGGCAAATGCCCGTGCTACACTCGCTATACTTTATGATGATTTGCTGTTAAAGGAAAGAGGTATCAATGATTTTGAGTTGTTTTACAAAAACTATCTTGCTCACAACGATAAACTATGGGAGTATTACCGGAAAGGGCTTATTAAACAGGATGAATTGAGAGTAAAAAGAATGCGGTTGGCATTACTGGATTTTAAGATCGCGGATGATGAATTGTCTCAGAAAATGAGTGTCCTGTTTTTGGACCTGTTGCCTACACGAAATCTTTTATTTCCCTATACAAAAGAAATACTGCAATACCTGGTTGATAAAAACTACGAACTGCACCTGATCACCAACGGCTTTGAACAGGTACAACATAGTAAACTGAAATATTCAGGGCTTGATGTTTTTTTTAAAGAAGTTATCACTTCCGAAGGTTCAAATAGCATAAAACCCAACAAAGAAATTTTTGAATATGCTTTTCAAAAAACCAATGCCAACCCGGCAACAAGTATTATGATCGGAGATACCATCGATGTAGACATACAAGGAGCTATCAATGCCGGCATAGACCAGGTTTTTGTAAACCACACAGGGGTTGTTACAGATATTAAACCAACTTTTACTGTGACTTCACTAAAAGAATTAGAAGGAATCTTTTGAGAAAGCTGTGAGTTACAAACAAAACAACTTTAACTATGCGGATCTGTGTGGATAGCAAGTCTCAGTGTAAGGAGATTTAGAGGTCTTCAACTACCAATTGTTTCCTGAGGATACAATAAAGAAAAGTGTTGCCCAATAAGGCTTTAAGAGTTTTTTTAGAAAAAAAAATTTATTCTCCCGGATGATATATTCTCTTTGCTTTTATTAAAATTTCTTGTTTATCCAGAGTCATCGGCTTTGTTTGCTGATTTTGAAACATTGTCATCTGGTCTTTATAATGTGGAGAACCGGGATGAGATGAAGCTCCGAATGCATTCACCGATTCAATAATGGGCAATCCGTTTTTCGGGTAACGGACAAAACAAATGTACGCATCACCGGAAATTATTTTGCGCAAACCATGGGTATAAGGCTTGGTATAGGTTGCCGTCAATACATCAGGCAAGCCCCAGGCAGGTCGCATCTCATCACCACGTATTAATTTTTGTATATCACCTAGAGCAAGATCAGTGGTACCAAAATATTTTATCATATAATCGTATACATACTGGTAAGTTTCTATGGCCTCCGCTTTGGTAAGTTGACGTGACGGTGTACCAACCAGTTTACCCGCTAAATAATGATAGACCAATAAAAAAATGGCAGCTCCCTTACTGCTGCTGATAGCTTTTCGGTCCCATTGCTGAAATGTGTTTATTATATTTTTTAATGAGCCATAATGGTCGCCATTTAAATTCAGCATGCTATCAATGCCATAGGGATATTTCAATTGTTGTGGAAGTTGCTGATCAAATTTTATGCGTCTGAATGTAGAATAGTCGATTTTATCGATTCCCTTCATTAATTCAGTTACCCGCTGACTGCGGTTATTGTGGTATTTTTCGAAACCATCTTTAGGGTCGTACTTATTAGCATCCAGGTTAAAACCTGAATCGGTAGCCAGGAACGGTGAATGATTTGTATTATATAAATAGCCGGAAACGGGATTAATATATTGTGGCAGTTCATTAATGGATTTAAAATCCGTCCATAATGTAGCAGATGTATTACCTGGTAAAGTGCCTCGCCAATTATATTTCTGCTCAGGATTGCGTCTTGGTAGTTTGCCATTACTGATATAAAAAATAGTATCATAGCGATCAGCATACATAATGTTGAACATTGGCAGGCTCGTCATACTGAGTGCCTGATAAAACTCAGTAAAATTTCTGGCCTTGTTCATTCTGTACCATTCTTCCAGGGCTTTGATGTCCATTAAAGCAGGCAGCCGCATGGCAAAGACGCCTTTTTGGGTTTTTATGGTTGGCCCATATTTGCTTTGGTAAATTTTTTTACCAACAGAAACAGGTATGTTTTTTACACTGAGTTTTATTTTTTTCTCTTCAAGTTCGTTCCACTCATCATCAAATTTATATTGGTTGTTATCGGCCGGATTCATCTGCAACTGGAATACATCGATCTTGTCCATGTAATTGACTGTATGTGCCCAGCCTAAATTTTCATTGGTGCCATGAAAAATAAGGCAACCGCCGGGTAATAAGCCGCCAAGTGTATTCCAGCCCTCTTCGCTTTGTACATGTGCTTCGTAAAAAGCCGTGGGCCCTTCCAATGGTTGATGAGCATTGATGGCAAGAAAAGCTTCGCCGGTATTGGTTTTGGATGGATGAAAAGCAAAGGCATTAGAACCCTCCGAACTAAAACCAGGAATCGTAGCAATTTTTCCTCCAATTATTTGAGGTAATGCCTGTT
>CAMLEX010000166.1 GCA_946479055.1 uncultured Bacteroidota bacterium
ACTATGGACAAAAAAAAAGTCCCTCCGCCACTGCGGAGGGACTTTGCTATTCGTGTAATCCTTTAAATAATCTGTGTAATCTGCGATCAGAAGTCAACTCCCATTGCAAAATACCACATCGGTTTTCCTTTAAAAAAACCGTTCATTTCCCAAGCCGCATCTGCACGAATAAAGTATCCGAGCAAAGTACTCCGGGCACCAAATCCATAACCACCAGCAAAAGGACCAATGCCGCCGGATTTTAGCCTTACACTAAATGGGTTTCCCTGACTGCCGGTATATACACTTTGTGGTCTTTGTATATCCTTCAGGCCACCGGCCCAGGCTGTACCAATGTCAAAAAACTGAACCAATTGGAAATTGCGCAGGAAAGCATTATTGATTGGCTTGTTGAAGAAAGTAGAAAAAACCGGAACCCTGAACTCACTGTTGATCACTACAGCGTTATTTCCGTTGGTAAGATTTTGTTTAAACCCACGCAGGTTGACTGCCAACGATTGATAAGCATAGTAATTAATGTTATCATCAGGTCTTGGTTCGGGATTGAATTTTGGAGAAAACCAGTTATCAACCCCACCCAGGTAATACACCACTTTCTGATCGCCAAAAGAAAAATCACCTCCGGCACGAACAGCCCAAATCAGGTTGCGATACAATGGTAAATAATGACGGACATCAAAGCCTGCATTAAAAAGAAACTTACCATCCGCATCTGCTTTAGTTATTTGTGTGAACCAATCTGCAAATATTTTGTACCGCAAGCCATGCCAGATATTAGTAGCTGGATTGATAGTATTATCGTGTACATATTCGAGGCTAAGCTGTCCGTAAGTAGATTTAAAATCCTTTGCTTTTAATGACGGTCCGTCAATAGAGCTTAACACTTTTCTTTCAAAGCGAGGCCCAAGTGTCGCCCTTAAACTTCTTATTCGATCCAAAGGATAACGTAGTCGGGCGAGGTAATAACTTGAAAAAACTTTTCCCGGAATCGCTATAGGATCTTGTCCAGGCGGAGGAGGTGGCGCATTGGGGTCAACAAAGCCAACCTGGTTGCTACTGCGGAAATATGTAGCGCCCCAGTCAAGCCGTTTACGCAGATTATAGAATTCGAACAGCACATCATTATCTCTGAGGTTGGGTGCAATACGTATACCCCCGATGAACTTGAAGTCTTCCATAAGATCAGAAGTTCCCATACGGATCATTCCATTGAAATCTGTACCATTTGACTGGTAGATAGGGCCGGCGCCTCCACCATAAGCTTGAAATTTATTGACTGCTAATACAGAATTGTTGAAACCGGTAACAACATAATCAGTAAAGTATTTGGGTGGGCGGTATTCATACAATTTCGCTTTACTCAGGATCGGCGGTTCAGCCATTTCAGTGGATTCTACTACTTTGCCCAATTGTGTACTGTCCTTTTTCTCATCTTCAAATTCACTTTGGAAAAAATCATCCTGTTTAGTCGTATCTGTTTTTCTTCCATCTGATTGGGGAGCTAATTTGTTGCGATTCCTTTTCTCTTCATCTATAAGTTGCTTCATATATTCCGTCGGCCTTGCAGATATATTACGACGGCGTAATACATTTTCATCAACCCGCAAACGATACAATAATTTCACATCACCCAATTTTACCACTTCACTTACCTGTTGGTTATCCCCGGCTGTTCTTGTTTCCAGCATACTGCTCTGATAGTTGGATAGCGGAAACACATAAGATGAATCGTTGGTGATAGAAACATAGCCAACCGAATCTATATCGGATTTATTCCATTCTTTTAAAAGACTATCTACTTCGCTTAGCGGAGGATTACGCAATACTTCATCTCCAATAAAAACAAGGGTATCCAGGCCAGCTCTTTCGGTGAGGAAGAATCCGGCGTAACGGTTATTGATCCCGTTTTCATCGCTGATAAAAGTGAAATGAGAAGTATTGTATTGAGAAGGAAATCTTGCATTGCCGCGATTAAGCGCTGTAAGCTGTGAAATTTGCTTGAACTCGGATTTATTCCAGTTGTCAACTAAAAAAATGTTGAAACGCTTGCCTGGTAATGAATCCTCACTGCTTGCAGCTGCCGCTGATGGGCGGTTACTGGAATATAATATCCCTGTTTTATTGGGAAAAGCTACAAAAGAAGGATCAAGATCATCATATACATCGTTGGTGATCTGGTCGTAGGATTGCTTATCTATTTTATAAACATAAATATCTGTTTGCCCGCTTCTGATAGCACTCAGGATAAGCGTATTGGCATCCAGCATATACTTCATATCCTGCACCTGGTCGAACATCGGAAGCTCCTGCTTCACAATTTTTATCCTGTTGATTACATCATACACAAACAATTTGAGTTTACCTTCTTCACTATACAATACAGCCAGGCGGGTTCCTTTTCCATCCCACGCTATGATGGGATAGTTTGGATTTATTTCATCTCCTTTTGAACGGGTGCCGTATTTCAGCAACACTTTTCGGTTCACAAAATTTTCCATCAAAACAACGGAATATTTTCCCTGGTGAAATTCCACTACAGCATAGGTAAAGCTCTTGAGATTGGGGTGTGCATTGAAACGGATAAAATCTTTTTTACCGATTACTTCACTGATAGATAGCTGCCCTTTGGGTGTATTACGACGGCCACGCAGATCTTTATAATATTGCTGCGGTATCTCCACCATAAAATCTTTAAGAACAGCTTTAAATTTTTTCTTTGTTACCTTTTGCGAAGCATTGTTCAGGTTGCGATAGATACGGCTGAGATAAAGGAAATAAGTCACTTTGGTTTTACCATATTTATCGGCTATATATTTCCAGAAAGCATGACCGGCAAGATTGGGTTTGGCAAAAGCAAATTGGTAAAAATTGCGGTATTTCCCCGCAAGCATTATAGAACGAAGGTCATCATCCAATGCCGGTGACCAGTTTTCAGCGGCATATTCAATATAGCCATCGGTTAGCCATTTGGGCAGATCAAGCAATGCCTGGTTGGCGGCGAATTCACCCAGATCATCGCCAAACAATACATTTTCCACCAATACCCTTGCAAGCCCTTGCCTTATCTGGCGGCGGAGGTTGTCGTGATTGCCGTCAAAATATACCAGCATTTTATTGTTGACCAGTTTGGTGATGCCACCTGTATTTTGCCAGTCAATGCCTAATCCGATATTGGATTGTTGCATTTCATCAAAATTGTTGTAGGCGACAATATTAATACGGCGCTGCAATCCATATTCTACAAACTCTTCAATACCGGGCAACTCTGTTTCAGCAATCTGCGCTACATATTTCCCCAATCCAAGGCCGTCCTGGCTGAAATACGTATTAAAATTTTCAGTTTGGTAATATTTCCATTTGAATTTTTGATACTGAACACGGTTTTTCCCAAACTCGACAGTGTTAACCTGTGCATTTGATCCTATCCCGATAAGAATAAAGAGAGAGGCGAGCAGGCATGATACTTTAGTCATAGAATCTTTGCTGTTTCGTATACTGATAAATCGTTGTTTTTTCATTGGGTGTTGCCTCAACGGCATGGTTGGTTTTGGAGGTATCTTTGTTGAGACACTATTGTACCCGGCTGACTCACAAAATTACCGGATTCACGTCCATATTTAAAAATACGAATCGTACATGACAAAATCTTCAGTATAATCATAAGGGAAATGAAAATTTTGACATGGTAAGATCAACCGGGCAAGGCATAAATTAAATTACCAGATTAAAAAACCAACATGTTAACTGTTAAGACATTCACTTTTAATCCCGTCCAGGAGAATACTTACGTTTTATATAACGAAAAGAAGGAGTGCTGCATTATAGACCCCGGCTGTTATTTTTCAGAAGAAAGGGACAGATTAAAAACGGATATAGAAAAGACAGGGCTGAACCCGGTTTTGCTGCTTAATACACATTGTCATCTTGATCATATTTTTGGGAATAAGTTCGTGCATGAAACCTGGGGGCTTGACCTCCATATTCATGAAAAAGAGAAAATCGTCCTGGCTAATGGCCCTGCTTCCGGCCTACGGTTTCAATTGCCTTTTGAAAATTATGAGGGACCTTTGATTTATATTAAAGAAGGCGAAAATATAAAGCTGGGGGATGAGGAACTGGAAGTATTTTTTACCCCCGGCCATTCTCCCGGAAGTGTTTCTTTTTATCATGAAGCCGGAGGATTTGTTATCGGGGGCGATGTTTTATTTAATGGTAGCATTGGCAGAACTGACTTGCCGGGTGGAGATTATGATACCTTGGTTAATAGTATCCAGACTAAGTTTTTCACTTTACCCGATGATACAAAAGTGTATTCCGGCCATGGCCCGGTGACTACAGTCGGGTTTGAAAAAATGAATAACCCGTTTGTGAAGTTGTATTAAATGATATAAAGTCGCTTATTTTTCTTTTATTTCAATACTTCCATCTGCATGGCCGATAATAATAGTGTTGGCCATATTAATAAAAAGTCCGGTTTAAATTGTAGTATAGGCAGGAACAAGATCAGCGGCATACTTACCGGGTTTCTTTTTTTATATCGTTTGATGAAAGCATATCAGTTGCCTACTTGTTTTTGGAAATTAATTTTCCGATATAGGGTAGCTGACTAAATTCATTTTTCTCCACGTTCAAAATAAACCAGCCAAACAACAGAAGCAGCATCGTCGCAAAGCCACGATTTACCCAGCTATTTAATCCTAACTGCGTAAATAATAAATGAATAAAATATAGTAGCACTACAATAACCATATAGGCTATCAGTTTTTTCCAGGCATAAGGTACCCGATATTCTTTTTGTCCCCACACAAACGATACGACCATCATCGTTCCATAGCAGAAAAAAGTAGCCCAGGCGCAGGCCATGTAGCCAAATGGGGGGATGAACAGGTAATTGATGGTAAGTGTAATGACGGCACCAATCAATGTGATCCATGCACCGGCAAGTGTTTTATTGCTTAACTTATACCAGATGCTGAGGCTGTAATAAATGCCCAAAAACATATTTGCCAGTAGCAATATGGGCACCACTTTCAGGCCTTCCCACATTTTTGGATTCCGGATGAAATTTTTCCAGAGATCAAGGTATAACATCACGAGTAAAAACATCGTGCATAAAGTGATTACAAAAAACTTCATCACTCTTGCATACACTTTGGGGGCATTGGTTTCCGTAGATTGTTTAAAAAAGAAGGGTTCGGCGCCCATGCGAAAGGCCTGTACAGCAAGGGTTATAAGGATAGATAATTTATAGCAAGCGGAATAAATGCCTACTTCTGCTTTGGCCTCCTGTACTGTTTTTACAGGAGCCCACCAGCCCAGCATTATACGATCAAATGTTTCATTGATCATACCGGCAAAACCGGCAATGATCAATGGGAGCCCATAGATCATCATTTCTTTCCACAGGGCTTTATCAAATTTCCATTCAAACCCAAAAAATTCTTTGGAAAGTAAAAAAAATGTAACAGCATTTTGTATAAGATTTGCCAGCAATACATAACCTACAGCCCAATCTTTATTAAAAAAAAGATGCACCCAACTGTATGGATCTTGTGCCAGTTTTGGACATATACTGAGAAAAAAGTAAACGCTGATAATATTGATAAGAATGCCACCTACTTTGGTCAATGCAAATTTTACAGGCCGCCCATCCTGGCGCAATTTGGCAAATGGAATGGTTGTCAAAGCATCGAGGCCAATAATGGCTGCAGCAATAGAGAGATACTCCGGGTGCTGACTGATCTGCAGCAATACAGATAAAGGATGTTGTAATGCAATCAATAAAACCGATAAAAGAATGGTAGATAGAATCAGTGAAATACTGGTGCTGTTATAAACATTTTTTTTATCTGCTTTATTGGCAAACCGGAAAAAAGCCGTTTCCATTCCATACGTATAGATCACATTCATAAACGGAATGAAAGCATATACAATACTCATTTCGCCATATTGCCAGTCTAAAAACTTGTAAGTAAGGTAGGGAGTAAGTAAATAGTTAATAAAACGTGCAGCAATAGAGCTTACCCCATACCACATCGTTTGTCCTGCCAGTTTTTTAATGCCGCTCAAAGTGCCAGATAATTTTAATGACAAAAGTAACGGCTCGCTGCCCAAAAACAATATCATTGCTCCTTATCTTATTTTATGCGTTTGCAACGCTTTTATACTTTCTTCTATCTTTGTTAAAAATGTTTAATATGAAACGTCTTATATTATTTGTCTGTATTGCTTTTATGGTTTCACTATCTTCTTTTTCCCAGGCTTATGAGAGCAGTATAACTTATGATAAGAAGAAACAGAAGGCTGTTACAATAGATTATGCTTATCCCCAGGAAGCGGTACAAAATGCCATTGTACAGAAATTAGAGAAATTGGGAAATGCAGGAAAAGAAGAAAAAGGTTTATTCAATAAAGACAAAGGGTTTATAATATTTAAAGATGCTTTTGTAACAGATATCAACGAGGAAAGAATGGATTACATTCTGAAAATTGAGAGAAAAAGCCGTAAGGACAAAGATGAGACCACGCTTTATCTTGTCATAAGTAAAGGTGGGACTGATGCAATCCCCAATATGAGTGCTCATGATGTCGGAAAGGCAAAGATGTTTTTGAATAATCTTCTTCCTGAAATTGAAGAAGCGAACCTGGAACTGCAGATTAAAGCTCAGGATGATGCTGTAGTAAAATCAGAAAAAAAATTCAAAGACCTGCAGGATGAAAAGGCTGATCTTGAAAAAAAGCTTCAAAAAAATGCTGAAGACATAGAGAGCCAGCAAAAACAAATAGAGAACCAAAGGCAGGCATTGGAAGGATTGAAAGGGAAAAGGAAAGTAGTAATGTAAAAGCAGTCCCATCCCGACCTTCCCCTTGCTTCGCTTTGCTCGCAATGACTGGGACTCACCCTAACCTCTCCAAAGGAGAGGAGCAGCACACAGCCCCGCTTTTCGAAGATCCTGATAAAATAAAAGCTCTCCGAAAATGCTGAGGAGAGATATAAAGATGATGTGGTAATTGTAGCTTGGATTTGTAATGAAGCACCGTCCTTTCTCCATGGGAGAAGGGAAAGAGGGATGAGGCCGTTATGGCTTGCTGAAACGTATGTCTTGTATAAATGAAGAATCAGTTAATGTACGAAGGAAAAGTGCCAGGTTGATTGCTTCAGTATTGGTGAGCTGAATGCCACTAGTAAGAAGCGGATCCAACGTGGCATTTTGCTGAATGCCGGTGCGGTAATGATTAATGCATTGAGCCAGGGTGTTAAACCGGCCATCATGCATATAGTTGGACGAGATATAAACATTTCGCAATGTTGGCACTTTGAATTTTAAAGAATCGGCCGGATCGTGTGTAATTCTCATTTTTCCAAAATCGTTCAGGAAATTATCTACGGGTAAACCAATATTCCGCAGACTATAATCTGTAAACATCGGTTCAGGATGACAGGTACTGCAATTGGCCTGGAATAATTGATAGCCGTTTTCTTCCTGTGCAGTAAAAGTTGCGAGTCCTTTTTTATACCGATCATATTTTGAATAGGCAGATACCAGCGAGCCGGTAAATTGCGCCAATGCTTTTAAAATATGTTCCGGATTGATAAACTCTGTTCTGAAGACGTTCTTGAACTGTTTCCGGTACTCAGGATCTTTTTGTAGTTTATTTATCACTCCGTTGAATGATTCTGCCATTTCTATATGCCCGTTAATGGGCTGCGCCGCTTCATCAAAAAGGGAACTGAATTCTCCATCCCAATGGAATTTATCCTGCCAGGCAAGATTTAAAAGAACCGGGGCATTGCGCAAAGTATGGGAGCCATTGTAGCCGTGACTGCGGTCATGTTCGTATGTACCGAAAGATGCGATCTGTTGATGACAGGAAGCGCAGGGATAATTGCCATCGAGTGATAAGCGGCCGTCATAAAATAATCGCCTGCCCAGTCCTATACCTTCTTTTGATAAAGGATTATCCGAAAATTTGTAAACCGGATCAGGAAAACCTTCCGGGATTTCCTGTTGTAAAAACGTGAGATTATTGGGATTATCGTTTTTTTTGCAAGACCCAAGTAAGTATGAAAATTGAAAAACTAATCCGGTTAACGCTAGTATGGTAAAAAGGCTTTTGGCCATCTCGTCTCACAAATTTTATTATTGTCGAAAAGTAAAAGATTTATACGATCTAAATTTTCCCTTTAGGTGACAAGGGCTAATATTCATCGGCTCTGAATTTTTTCCGGCCCGATTTAATCTCACCCTGTCTTTTTTTAGATTCTATTCTTTTTTCTTTTGCTGCTTTGCTCGCCCGTGTAGCAATTCTGAGTTTTTTCTTTATTAACGCGTCATTAACCAGTTTATTGATCTTTTCAATAGCTTCTTCTTTATTGGCCAGTTGGGTGCGATGTGTTTGTGCTTTCACCTGCAAAAAACCATCACCACTAATGCGATTGGATAGTTTTTCTTTCAACACTATTTTTTGTTCATCAGAAATTAACAGGGAGCCGTCAATATGTAATGAAGCGATAACGGCTGTTTCTACCTTGTTTACATTTTGTCCGCCTTTTCCGCCACTGCGGGTGGTTTGTAAATTTATTTCTTTTGTAAAGTCGATCATGGTCAATAGTCAATAGTCAATAGTCAATAGTCAATAGTCAATAGTCAATAGTCAAT
>CAMLEX010000167.1 GCA_946479055.1 uncultured Bacteroidota bacterium
ATGTTGAAGACCAATCATTTCTTGCATTAAGCGTCAGGTATAAATAATCTTTGTAACCAACCACTGCCTGACCATAAATGCCGATGTTTCTTCTCCTGGATTCAGCATCTGCGGCTGTTGGTTTATTACTTGAGTTGGATAAATTATAAAACCCGGGAATCTTCAAATCTTCAACACGGGCAACAGTTCCTTTGGTACTTTGCTGAAAATAGTTAGCCCCGGCCACAACCTCCAGATTGAAGTCCTGCCCCAAATTTTTATTGGCTTTTAAAATGAAATCGGCATTGATCAGTCCGGCAAAATTTGTTTGCTCCTGTACCGAGCCTACATCCGGTTGCCTTTGTGCTCCTTCCGGATTAGCCCCGTCATTCCAACTGCCGGGAGAAGGTATATTCTTTGCTTTCCAGATAAAAGTCCTGGCATTGGCGAAGTCACCTCCAATTTTTGCTTGTGCACCTAACCAATCATTAATCTTATATCCAAGATCCAGATTACCAAAAAAACGATCTGAATTTTGTTTACTGCCATTCTCAAATAATCCATAATACGGATTTTCCGCAAAAGGAGTAAAATAATTGTCTACGTTGAAAAACTTGTTTTTGTAATCCCTGAAGTCCTGGATAGGAATATCATTTGGGATTTGCAGGATATCTTCAAAAATAGATGATCCAACACCACCTTCAGCCTGTGTAACGGAAGCATTTTGTCTTCTGTTTATGTAATTAAATGACGATCCTATTGTAAATCTGTCAAATTTACTGTTGGTGCGGAGTGCAAAGGTGTGACGGTCTAAATAATCTGTTTTAGATGGTATTACTCCATCGCTATTGATATTTCCATAAGAAAAATAGAAATTGGTTATTTCATTACCCCCTGAAAGACCAATTGAATTATTGAATTCTCTTCCGTAATCATAAAAATCTCTCACATTATCTTCCAAATAAGAAAAAGGCTTTAGCAGTTGGGAGTTATCAACTACTGAACCCCATAGCCTTTCTTTACCATCATATTTGGGGCCCCAGCTACCGTTTTCAGATAAAATAAACACACCGCCCCAGCCTTGTCCAAAAGTTTTTTGTGGTTCCGGAAGTTTTCCTACTGTCGAAATGTTAACCGAGCTGCTAAAATCCACTTTTAATTTTCCAGCACGGCCACGTTTTGTAGTAATAAGTATTACGCCATTTCTTGCCTGGGAACCATACAAAGAGGATGCAGCGGTCCCTTTTAGTACGGTAATATTTTCTACATCATTGGGATTAATATCGTTCATTCCATTACCAAAGTCCAAACCATCGGCGTCACTTGAACCTAAGCGGGCATCACTGAGAGGTACACCATCTATTACATATAATGGTTGATTATTTCCTCCACCTATTACACCATATCCCCGCAAAATCACTTTGGAAGAGGAACCAGGCTGTCCACCCGTTGTAGAAATTTCTGCGCCGGCAATTTTACCTTGTAAGCCGTCTAAAATACTGGTAGGAGCTATTTTGTTTATGGCTTCGCTATTAAAGGTTGAAGTCGAATAACCTGTTTTGGTTTTCTTCTGAGTCTGGCCTAAAGCCGTAGTTATAACAACTTCTTTTAGTTGACCAGTTGAAGATAATTCAGCATTAATAAAATTATCATTACCTACAGGAAAAGGCTTCTCCTGAAATCCTTGCGAAGAAATAATAAGAATCGGATCTTTTTCACTTAGATCAATACTAAAAAAGCCGCTTGCGTCGGCTGAAACTCCCTTCTTTGTACCCTGTAACTTAACTGACGCAAAAGGAACGGGATCACCTTTTTCGTCTTTTACCTGACCAGTTATCTTTCTTGTCTGGCCAAATGCCAATGCACTAAACAGCATCAGCACTGCACATAGCAATGCGAATTTTCTCATGTGAATTAAAATTTAAATTTCAAAAATTTGTGATATATGTAGTTAAGAAATTTCTACTATCCTTTAGTTAACGGTAGCATTAGTTAATAAGCAGTTTTTGACATTAAAATAATCTATTATAATAACTTACATTAGCTGGATTGTTAGCTGTTCCAAAAAAGCAATTGATGAATATGACAGCAACATGTATAATATCGCTGCATTAAATTGATTTTATTTTAACAATTGTTGCAGCCTTTACTAAAAAACTTTCTGCTTCTAATTAAAATCAGGAGAATTTCAATTTCAATACTTTCTAATTTCCATAACTTATTTGCAATAAGAGTAAACCACTATTTTATTCTTATTGATTTATTTTATTACCTCTATTATTTATTATTATACATCATATAATTGCGCTGTTTATAAAATTATTTTTTACAACAATTTAAAATATGATTAAAAAAGAAGAGGTCACCTTTTAAAGACTGCCCCTTATTTAAACAAAATAGTAAGCAATACGAAATCTGATCGTTGCTTCATGCAAAGCTATCACGACAATATTTTTTGTACTATTGATTGATTCTCTAAATGAGTTTTGAAGATTAGTTAGTAACATCAATAAAAAAAATATTCTTTAAAAAAGAGGCTATTCAATGAACCGCTTCTCTCAAAAAACTATTTATAATTTTTAAAATTTATCCCAGAATATTTTAGTCTCCACTAGATCTTTTCCTATAGCCTCTGCCGCTGAAGTATAATTTTCAGGATTCAGCGTGTGCTCATTTGCTGGGTACGGGAATCTGTTTGGAAAACCGGAGTCTGGATTGGCAGGTGGCAGTAAAACAGGAAAATCTAACCGGCGAACTTCCAGCCAGCCAGTAGCCGGACGATTATACAAAGCAATCCATTTTTGAAACCCTATTTTTTGTTTCCAAGCGCCTGCAGCGGTAGTATATTTCACTGCAGGTATGGCTATATAAGCAGCAGCGTTTTCGACGGTTCCGCCCCAATCTAAAATAGAAGCCGTGATCGCATTATTGTAATGTTCTTCCGCTGTACCGCTTACTGTAAAACCTCTTTCCTTTGCTTCAGCCCTGTAGAACTCTATTTCTGAGTAATCTAATAATACAGCCGGAAAATCAGGCGCCAACACTTGATCGCTGGGCCTTGCTGTTTCTGCATATGTATTATTAGCGCCAATGATACCACCATCATAATCGCCATCGTTATTCGGTGCAAAATAATGGGTGAGGCGAGGATCACCTAATTCCTTTAATTTATCGATTAAAGGAGCTCCTGCCACATGATCTGCACGACCACTCTGTACCAATTCTACCCATATTGGATTGGTATTGGGAGTAGTTTTCAGGTAATGAAAAACTGCATTATCAGCCGAACTGGTAAAAGCATTGGGTTCCGCGGCCTCAAAAGCTGATTTTGCTTTAGCGGCATCTGCATCTGCTATCGTCATAGCCAAAAGTATTTTTAATGAATTGGCAAATTTGACCCAATTAGGTACACTACCACCATACAGGAAATCTGCTATACTGGTAAATGCTTCTGAACTTGGGTCTAATGCAGCTATATCCTTGTCAAGTCTTACAAACAGATCATCATAGATCGTTTTTGCGTCATCATACTTAGGAAACAGGTTTTCTATATCATTGGATTCTGTATAAGGCACATTTCCGAAAGTATTAACAAGGTTGCTGTACACATACACTTCCATAATATCAATGATGGCGAGCTGGTTTTTTTGTGTAGCTTCTGAAATATTAAGACCGCCGGGTACAATTGCGCTTGTCAGCTTTTTAGATTCTTTCAAATCCGTCAGCACATTTCGATACATAATTAACCACCAGGTCTGCGGAATATTACGGGTACCGAAATCATAATTTGGCTCATCCTGGTAGGTTGTTGAAGCCCAGTGTTGCACTGTATACCGGAATATGTTTCTATTTACATTGGGTTCGGCCAATATATCCGCTAAGTTTCTGACCCCGTTAGAAAAAAGTGTTTCTGGTGGCACATTGGCCGGGGCTTTGGTTTCATCATTGAAGCGGGTAATATCTTTTGTACAGGACAACAGCATCAGGAGAAAAGCCGATGATATTATTATTAAGTACTTTTTCATTTGTTTATTTTTTATTTTTTTAGCCAAATGGAATTCGCCATAAATAATCATCTCAGTTGCTGATCCGCCGCGGCGCATTATGGCTCATTTCATAATCGTTTTCTTTTAGAATTTCAGTTTAAGATTAACCCCTATCTGCCTGACACTAGGATAGGCGCCACTCTGGTAGCCTTGCGCATTACCAGACGAAAGATTTTCTTCCGGATCTGCATATGGTAAGTTTTTATGTATGATCCAGAGGTTTCTTCCTATTACGGAAACATCTATGCCTTTGATAAATTTAATTTTATCAACTATACTGACTGGTAAAGAATAGGTGAGGTTTGCTTCCCGCAGTTTTACATAACTGGCGTCATATATAAATGCAGCATTGGGATTGCGGGCATAACCATAGGTCCCAAAATTGTTTGAAACCCTTATATCATTGGGTTTTCCATCTGCTTTTACACCCGGCATAATAACGCCGCCCCCTGCACTTATAGGATCACGGGAAGGATTACCCAAATCATTTAAACCGACTGACTCAGGGTATATACCAGTAGCCAGGCCATAGTATAAATCAAGAGAAAAAAGATCACCACCCTGGCGTACATCAATCAGGAATCCAAGTGAAAAACCTTTATACTTAAACGTATTATAAATACCTCCGATCCAGTCCGGATTAACATTTCCTATTACATTGTTGGTAGTAACTGATTGAAGATAGCGACCATTGGCTCCTACTAATTTTGCTCCGGTCCCATCCCACTCTACAGTCTTAGTTGCATCTTTGGGGTCAATCATCATCCATGTTTTTCCTTGAATGGTACCGTAAGGCTGACCCAGCGTTGCATTGATGGAAACACCACCCTGGGAGGATATGATCTGCAGGTTTTTACTATCGCCATATAATTCAAGCACCTTGTTTCTATTTCTTGACCAGTTCAGATTTATATCCCATGAGAACTTTGTTGTTCTGACGGGTGTAGCAAACAAAGAGAGTTCAAAACCCTTGTTCTGAACATCTCCGGCATTCAGGTATTTGAAGCTGTAACCAGTAGCGGCAGAAATGGCGACGGGGATCAGTTGGTTCTTAGTATTAGTAATATAATAACTCAGATCAAATCCTAACCTGTTTTTTAAAAATGCCATCTCCAGCCCAAATTCTTTACTGAGAGTCCTTTCTGGTACCAGATCACTATTATTCTTTTGGGATGATACGGAATATAGAGCTGTACCACCAAATAGATCGGGTTTGTCATAAGTGTCAAAAATAGAGCCCCATGCAGCATCGTTACCTACTTCAGCGTAGTTTGCCCTTAACTTACCATGTGATAGCCAACTTACCTGTTGCAAATGGTGAGTGAATAGCCAGCTACCGGATACAGAATAATAATTATAAGCATTATTGCCCTCAGGTAAAGTAGATGATCTGTCCCTTCTGAATGTACCATCCAGCGATAAAAAATCCTGGTAGATTAGCGTTACACCACCAAAATAACTATCCGTTGCTTCGGGCCGGTAAGATTCAATGGACGGACTCACCGGGTCCAATGAATTGCTGATCGAATACAGCCCCGGAACTACCAACCCACCCTTTGTAGAAGCATAAATGCTATTAATTTTATTCCGTCTCATACTGACGCCAATAAGACCTTTCAGGTTAAAATCTTCATTAAGATCTTTGTCTACATTGGCTATCAGATTATAATTTATATCCTGGAAATTCCTGTTGAAACGTGAATACTCTGCAGGATCAACACCACCAAAGCCCTTTCTTTCTTCCTGGAGTTCATCATAAGTGTCCAGTCCAATCCTGCCTGAAAAACTTACCCAATCAGTGGCTTTGAAATTCAATGCTACACTGCCAAATATCCGGCTACGGGTGTCATTTTCATAACTTTCATACCGCATGAAATAGAAATTATCCGTATAAATGGGACGAATACCTTCGGGTGTCGAAGGGTCCCGCCAATTCCAGGTTATATTTTTGCCGGTTCTGAAATAAGCATCTTTTTGTTCAAGAATGTCCATATTTCGCTGATACCATTGGCGGAAATGCTGATTTACATTCAGCCCGTCATAACCGGTACCATACCGGCCTTTACCATCCATCTTAGAGTAATTAACGCTGGCTGAAGCTGTCAGTTTTTTAGTCATATCATAGCTGGCACCGAAGTTTATATTGTTTTTTATTATCCTGCTGTTTGGCATAATTCCTTCTTCTTCATTGCGGGTAAACCCTAACTGGTAAGTACCCTTGTCATTACCACCATCCAACTGGATACTGTTATTATTGGATAAAGTTTTTTGAAAAAACTTTTCCGGAGTATTTGCTGCAGGTACCCAGGGACGGGTTTTCTTATAATTAGGAGAAGTAGGGTCAAATGCATCCCAGTGGTATACCATCAGGTTAGGATCAAATTTGAAACCGTAAGAAGCATCCTCACTAGTAGGGACTACAAGGTCATCTACCCCATCACCATTGGCATCAAAATACCAAAAGGCTTCATTAGGAGATCCATCGGAAGCTTTCGAGTACCCAGTGATCGCATATCCGGCTCCATATTCACTTTGGTATTTAGCAAACGTTTCTTTATCAATAGAACCGAAAATAAGCCCGGAATTTATAGTTACGCCAAGCCCTTTACGACCTTTTTTAGTGGTGATCATTATAACACCATTGGCAGCACGGGAACCATAAAGAGCAGAAGCAGCCGCTCCTTTCAATACGTTGATCGATTCGATAATATCAGGGTTGATATCTGCAGCAGCATTACCATAGTCATATCCTCCCCTACCTGTCACCTGGCTAATATTAGGATCTCCACGACCTGTTCCGTTTGTATTAGTATTTGAATTGTCTACTGGTACACCATCTACTACAAATAAAGCCTGGTTACTATTGGTCAACGATTTTGTACCCCTGATCACAATATTGGTAGAACCTCCCATTGAATTGCCTTGCCGGATCTCTAATCCAGATACTTTACCTGATAGGGCACTACCAACATTTGTAGAACGGACATTTGTAATATCATCACCTTTTACCTGCTGGGCAGCATAAGGAAGTGTATTTTTTGCCCTCCTTACACCCAGGGCTGTTACCACTACTTCCTGCAGATTTCCCAGCTGTTGTAGTGTGACAGCTATTGTAGAAGACGCTCCCACTTTTATTTCCTGCTCTGCAAAACTTGTAGAGCTAATGACAAGTGTCTCTCCTTCCTTTACTTCTATGGAAAAATTACCGTTAGCATCTGCGGATGCACCAGTGGTTGTTCCTTTAATTGTAATGTTTGCAAATGGAACAGGGTCTCCTTTGCTGTCTTTAACCTGCCCGGTAATTGTCTTGGTTTGTGCAAACACCAATGCATTAAATAGCATCAGCACTGCACACAGTGATGCGATTTTTCTCATGTGAATAAAATTTAAAGTTGATCAATAATTAAACCTTACCTAAAAACCTTCAAGGCTCGAAGAAGTGGTAGCTGGTACGGAATTGAGGTTGTAGTAAAAGTGAGTGAGAAACCGGTGCTTTAAATCAATACCAATTTATTTTAACTAACTGCAGATGGTTGGTTAGTTTTAACGTAATGCCAATTTTGTATTTCTAACTGAGGATAAGACATCATACGAACGAGTGTTGCTGCATCCAAATTGAGCTTTTTTTAATAGTGATAAAGATTTGAGGCTAAAGTGCTAGAAATGAATCAGAACAAATACCGGACCTGGAGTTTTATTTCTGTTTTTCTGTTTCCCGCAATCTCATCAAGCCCGGAACCAATGGTATTTTTATCCTTATAAATCGTTTGTGCCCAACGTAACCAAATAGATGTTTTTTTGTTGACATCATAATTTAAAGTAAGATAATAACGGTAGCCTTTATCAAAAAAAACAGGAATAGAATAGCTGTACAATACGTCATTTTCGTATGCATACAAACAGGAATTGTAACCATCTGTTTCAAAATATTGCAATCGTAAGACTCCCGAAAACGGCTTCATCATGGGCTTGTAAATAAGATCTGCAAATACAAGAAAACCCCGTTCGTTGTATTCTTCTTTCTTATTGTACCAAATCATTTCTATACGGTTGCGTATGGCAATAGTTTGATTTATTTTATAGCTGGTTTGCACCCTCCAATTTTGTTTGGGCAATTGCATCAGGTAATTTGTTGGAGTTAAATTGTCAGCTTGATTAAGCTGTTTTGATTCATTTCTGAACCGGGTATATAGTTCAACCTGCTTATTGGGTGTATAGGTCAGTTGCGCTAAAAAATCTCTTCCGGAACTTGGAGCATCAACGCCGGACTTAAGCCAGGGAAATCTATAAATATCTCCATAGGCATCCAACCTCCATGCGGCCGTGGGTCTGATAGTGATGCCGGTATAGATCCCATTCTCGTTAGTTGGATATGTATTTTCTGTAAATGCATTGCCATTAACAGCCTGGTAATTTTTAGCGATGGTTCTTTGCACAACGGATATATCTACTCTTGGATCAACGCTTATCAAAAGGCCATTTAAAAAAGCTTTGTTGAAACTTTTATCGGCTGCTGCTTCTCCAAAAAAATGTAGATTCCTGAATGTATAACTATAATCAACACTTAAATTATACCAATTTT
>CAMLEX010000168.1 GCA_946479055.1 uncultured Bacteroidota bacterium
CCGCTTCTTCAGCTACCCAACCAAAGGGGTGGTTTCGGCTGGCGGCATTGCCAAATGAATTGGTAAAATAGGGTATCATCGCTTCCACTACTCTTGGATCGCAAGGAGTTGTAGCATTGTGGTCAAGGTAGATCGGGAATTTCAGCATATTTTTTCTTTTCGTTTCAATTAAACGCAAATTTAGCTCAAAAGGTTCTATTTTGGCGAGGTTTTTCGGCCCTCAACGCTAATTTTACCTAAATAAGAAACAGATAATAAAAGCCGGAAAGTCCGAAACATGAATGCCTGAGCTCCAATGGAAAAACAAATCTTTGAAACAGGGTAGCTTCTATGACTAATCCTTATTCTCAAATAACACAACTATGCTAAAGGTTGAACATATCGGGATAGCTGTCAAAAACCTGGCTACTTCCATTTCATTGTTTGAAAAGTTACTCAATACTTCCTGTTACAAAACGGAAGCTGTAGAAAGTGAAAAGGTAACTACGGCCTTTTTGAAAACAGGGGAAACCAAGATTGAATTACTTGAAAGCTCCGACCCTGATGGCGTAATTGCCCGTTTTATTGAAAAAAAAGGCGAAGGAACACATCATATAGCCTTTGAGGTATCGGATATTGTAGCGGAAATGGAAAGATTGAAAAAAGAGGGCTTTGTTCTGCTGAATGAAAAGCCAAAAGCCGGCGCTGACAACAAACTGGTTTGTTTTTTACACCCTAAATATACCAATGGTGTCTTGATTGAATTGTGCATGGAAAAAAAGTAAATGCCGGTCAGGCTATTTTATTGACGCTACTCTCTGTTACCTGTGAATCGGCATTAATAATCCCTAGTTTTTCAACTGCTGCCTGGGCGGCGATCTGTGAAGCATCTTTTTTATTAAATGCTTTGCCCTGTGCAATATTATTTCCATCAATTACAGCAGCGACTGTAAACAGGCGTCTTCCATTTTCCAGTTGTTCATTAATGGTTTCAAACTCCAGCACTTTACCATTTTTATTGGCCCAGCCGTATAATTTGTTTTTATGATTGATCTCCAGATTTTCCAGGTCATCCATAAACATATGGGGCAGAAGAATATATTCCTGCACCCATTTAGCTGTTTTTTTATATCCCAGGTCCAGGTATACAGCCCCTACCATCGCTTCAAGCGTATTACCAAAGATCTGGCTCACTTTTAAAGAACTATCCATTTTATTAAAAAGAGTGACCTTTTTTAGTCCCATCCTGACAGCTATATCATTCAACTGCTGGCGGTTTACCATTTTGCTACGCATTTCCGTTAAAAAACCCTCTTCTTTGTAAGGATAACGTTTGAAAAGATAATCAGCTACCAAAGCACTGAGTACGGCATCGCCAAGATATTCCAGCCGCTCATTGTTTTCATCCGCTCCTTCACGAACGGACCGGTGCGTCAATGCAGTTTTATAAAGAGAAAGGTTTTTAGGACTGAAACCTAAAATATTGGTAAGCTCCTTTTTAAAGGATGAACCTGCATGTTTCTTAAAAAGATTAGTAAAAAAATCCACAGAATTCAAGCTACGAAAAAAAGTTGAAATGATTAAAAGTTGGAAGCCTAAAAGTTTACCGGCTTACCCTGATTAATGGTATTACCGGTCTCGAAAAACTTTATTTTTTTTAACCTTTATACTTCTTAACTATCACGCAGGCATTATGTCCACCAAAGCCAAAAGTATTGCTCAGTGCGGCATTTACCGTCCTTTGCTGTGCTTTATTGAAAGTAAAATTCAGCTTTGGATCCAGGTCCGGATCATCGGTAAAGTGATTGATAGTAGGGGGAACAATATCATGAACAACAGCCTTGATACAAGCAATGGCTTCTATTACACCTGCGGCGCCAAGGCAATGACCTGTCATACTTTTGGTGGCACTGATATTCACCTTATAAGCATGTTCTCCAAATACATGCAGTATGGCTTTTGTTTCAGCAATATCACCTAGCGGGGTTGATGTACCATGGGTATTGATATAATCAATTTCTTCTGGTTGCATACCTGCATCATCCAATGCGGCCAGCATTACATTCTTAGCACCCAATCCTTCAGGATGGGGAGCCGTGATATGATGCGCATCTGCGGAGGCACCGCCACCCACTACTTCGCAAATAATATTCGCACCCCTGGCTTTGGCATGCTCCAATTCTTCTAATACTAATACCCCGGCTGCTTCTCCCATGATAAACCCATCCCGGTCTTTATCATAAGGGCGGCTGGCCGTTTTAGGATCGTCATTTCTTTCGCTCATCGCCTTCATCGCATTGAAGCCGCCTACACCAGCTTCACTGATGACGGCTTCGCTGCCTCCTGTCAATATAATGTCGGCTTTCCCCAATCGCAATAGCATAACTGCATCCAGGATAGCATTGGTACTACTGGCACATGCGCTTACAACTGCATAGTTGGGTCCGCGCAGATTATGCCGCATGCTTATCTGTCCAGCGGCTATATCCAATATCATTTTGGGAATAAAGAAAGGATTGAAGCGTGGGGTACCATCGCCTTTTGCAAAATCGATTACCTCATTTTGAAAGGTGATCAACCCGCCAATTCCACTTCCAAAAACAACACCTATCCTGTCCGGGTTCGTGTTTTCTTTATTAAGACCAGCATCGGTCATAGCCTGATCGCTTGCAACCAATGCCAACTGGGTGAAACGGTCAATTTTTCTTGCCTCTTTTTTATCGAGGAACTGAACAGGGTCAAAATTCTTTACCTCACAAGCAAATTTTGTACGAAACTTACTGGCATCAAACAGAGTGATCATATCAGCACCCGATACGCCATTGATCAGCCCGGCCCAATAATCATCGACCGTATTACCAAGTGGTGTAAGGGCACCCATTCCTGTAACAACTACTCTTTTCAATTCCATATATAGTCTGTTCAGCTTTTCAGTATTCAAGATTAAAACCGCCTTCGATCCGATACTTCATTAAACTCAGTATACCGGATTCCGAAGGCGGATCCATTTATTCCCTGTCTGCCGGCAAGCCAGGCATTATCATCCGTTTCGCAGAGCGAAACGAAATGCATCAGGTGCATTATTTAGCATGCTCTTCCAGGTAAGCTACTGCCTGACCTACTGTAGTAATAGTTTCGGCTTGCTCATCAGGAATGGAGATGTTGAATTCTTTTTCGAATTCCATGATCAACTCAACGGTGTCTAATGAATCGGCACCCAGATCATTTGTGAAGGACGCTTCGTTTGTTACCTCTGCTTCGTCAACACCTAATTTGTCAATGATGATCTTTTTTACTCTTGATGCAATGTCTGACATGTCGTAATAGTTTAGTTATTATGGGTGCAAAAATATACTTTTTGAGTAAACCAACATCGGAAACTCAATTTTTTCCGATTTTCTCCTAATCAACTGAATATAAATTGATAATAACAGATTTATTTTTTAAAACATCATAAAATAATAAAGCGGTTCCGTTGCCTGTGTTATAATTCTTTGTAAATTGAAAACCTTCAACTATTTCAATTTTATAAATGGCGCTTAAAATCATTGATCACGGTTCCTCAGAATATCATCAAATGGTAAAGCTACGGGACACCATTTTGCGCAAGCCTTTGGGCCTTAGTTTTACACCTGAAGATCTTGAAAAGGAAAAAGATAATATGCTGATCGGTGCTTTTGACGATGAACGCATGTTGGGTTGCTGTATGCTTGTTGAGGAACAACCGGATATTGTTCGCTTACGCCAGATGGCTGTATTAAATGACCTGCAGGGAAAGGGCATTGGAAGAGCTTTGATGAATTTTGCGGAAAACCTTGCCAGGGACCGGGGATATAAAATAATACGAATGCATGCACGGGACAATGCTGTTGGCTTTTATGAAAAAGTAGGCTATAGAGTAAAAGGTGACAAGTTTATTGAGATCACCATCCCACACTATGTAATGGAAAAAGATTTGTAAGACATTAGATGCGAGCTATGAGCCATGAAGTTCGAACATTAATACAAGCAATAAGTGTATTAGCTCTCCCTCTTGCTACTGGCCATTTCCCATTGTCTATTTTATTTTTTTTTCGCATTCTCTTTTAGTATCTGTCTTAATTCATATACTTCATCTTTATCCCTGCAACCACTTTTGGGAACAAGAAAAAAAGAACGGCTATCAAAATAAAGATGAAAAAAATGAGGGCTTTCAATAAAATAGCTCAATGCATCCCATTGCCAGGAACGGGAACCTTTTTCATGTTGTAAAGAAAAACCATCCTGTTCAAAACTCATACTGAATTGGTGACGGAATGTTTCAGCTCTGCGATAAACCATCATTGGAAGAATAAACCAAAAACTTATCATCAGTATGATCCATAAAAGAGATCCTACCAGGAAAGCCAGTGGAGTGATCTTTTTCATAGCATATAAAACAAGCGATGCCAATGCAAATACATTCACCAGGATGATCATGATCCGAATCTCAGGCCGGCTGATAAAATGATAGCGTAATGCCTGTAATACCTGGCCTTTTTCATATTCAAAATGTATCGTCATAGACTAGTTACTGGTTACTGGATGCTGATTATTGGTATGCAAACGTACAACGAATCATTTGCCATTTCCTTCTACCCCGAATATATCAAATCAATAATTTCTATCCTAACAGAATTGATAAAAATAAAGCCTTCCGCAATTGCGGAAGGCTTCTTATAAATTCTTAGTTGAACTATTATTTATTCATCATCTGCTTAGCTTCAATGCTTAAGGTAGCATGAGGCACTGCACGCAGACGGGCTTTATCAATCAACTTACCAGTAACGCGGCAAACACCATAGGTTTTGTTCTCGATCCGCATCGTCGCTTTCTCCAGGTGATCAATAAAAGTGATCTGACGGCTGGCCATCTGGCTCAGTTGTTCTCTTTCCATGCTCACACTACCATCTTCCATAGTCATGTAACGGGCTTCGTCCATATCACCACCTTCATCATCGCGGCGGGTAATCAGCCCCTGCAGGTAAGCCAGTTCCTTCTTAGCGGCATCGAGTTTCTTATTAATAATTTCCCTGAATTCAGCCAGGTCGGCGTCAGAGTATCTCATTGATGGGGCAGATTGATCGTACATAGGTGTAGTATCTAATACAGATTTAGTGAAATCGGGTTCATATTTTACAGCACTCCTGGTCGTTGTTTTCGGAATAACAATTTTACCAGGCTTCGGGGGTTCTTTTTTGATTACCGGCTTAGCCACTGGTTTTATGGAAACCAATGATTGCGGGTCATTGGGGCCAAGCTTTTTAACCGGGGCGGCTACTGGTTTTGGCGCCTCCTGAACAACAGGTTTGGGTTCAGGTTTTGCCTCCACTTTCGGAGCCGGTTTTACCATTTGTTTTTTAACTGGCTCAACCTTTTTGGCAACTGGTTTGGCTGCAGGTTTGGCAGCCTTTTTAGCTACAGGTGTTTTTGCCGGCTTTTTAGGTGCAGGGGACGGCTTTTTAACAACTGCTTTTTTTGCAGCAGGCTTCGCCGCTTTGGAAGCCGGTTTGGCTGCTGCTTTAGCTGTTTTTTTGGGGGCTGGCTTTTTAGGAGCCGGTTTTTTCTTAATAGCCATAAAAAAAATTAGCCTTTTTTTGAAACAATCACATTTAGCGAAACATCGTTTAATTCAATCGTTGTACCACCCTGTATTTCAGGCACTATTTCCAGCTTATCTGCCAGAATTTCGGCGCAAATATAGGTATTAAAAGCTGCCAAAGAATCTTTCATGCCATTTGGAGCAGCTACTATAACATCTATTCTGTCAGTTAGTTCAAATCCACTGTCCTTTCTGATCTTCTGGATGCGGTTCACAAACTCACGGGCATTCCCTTCCGCTTCCAGTTCAGGTGTAATCGTAACGTCCAACGCCACAGTCAAAGACCCTTTAGTTGCCACTGTCCAGCCTGGAATATCTTCACTACTGATATCCACTTCGTTTATCTGTAATATTACGGGTTCGCTATCAATTGACAAATTATATTGTCCTTCTTTTTCTAATGTAATGATATCTTCCTGTGTGAATTGTGCCAAAGCTGCGGATACTGCTTTCATCTTTGGACCCAGTTTTTTTCCCAATGCCACAAAATTGGGTTTGATCTTTTTGCTGATAAAGGTATTATCGGGATTCAGGTATTCTATCTCTTTTACATTCACCTCTGCTTTGATCAGATCTTCCACTTTTTGTAGCTGCTCTTTCATGGAATTATTCAACGCAGGGATCAATACTTTTTGCAAAGGCTGTCGAACTTTTATATTCACTTTCTTGCGGAGTGACAAAATCAAGGATGAGGCATCCTGTGCCAATTGCATTCTTTCTTCCAGCGACAAATCAATCACCGTTTCGTTTGCTACGGGGAAATCAACATGATGCACTGACTCTGCCGTAAAACGCTCCGTGACAGTATTAAGATTTTGAAAAACATTATCGCTGAAAAAAGGTGAAATAGGAGCGATCAATCTGGTAATTGTTTCCAGGCATTCATACAAGGTTTGGTAAGCACATATTTTATCCTGTTCATATTCGCCTTTCCAGAACCGGCGGCGGCAAAGACGTACATACCAGTTGCTCAGATGTTCGTCAACAAAATCTTCGATCAACCGACCAGCTTGTGTCGGCTCATAGTCATCCATGTATTCATTTACCTTCTTCACCAGCGTATTGAGACTCGACAGTATCCACCGGTCAATCTCTGGTCGTTCCGTTAAAGGTATATATGCCTCTTTAAAAGAAAATCCATCCACATTAGAATACAAGGCAAAGAATTGATAAGTGTTATAAAGAGTACCAAAGAATTTTCTTTGCACTTCTTTGATTCCTTCACTATCAAATTTCAGGTTGTCCCATGGTGAGGCATTAGTGATAAGGTACCATCGGGTAGCATCAGCGCCATATTTTTCGATGGTTTCAAATGGGTTGACCACATTGCCTAAACGCTTACTCATTTTGTTGCCATTCTTATCCAGCACCAAACCATTACTCACTACGGTTTTGTAAGCCACTGAATCAAACAGTAATGCGGCGATAGTATGCAATGTATAAAACCAACCACGGGTTTGATCTACACCCTCGCAAATAAAATCAGCCGGAAAGTTTTGTTTGAACGTTTCTTTATTTTCAAAAGGATAATGCCATTGAGCATAAGGCATAGCGCCACTGTCAAACCATACATCAATCAGGTCAGGCACCCTTTTCATAGGTTTGTCTGATTTACTTACCAATATGATATCATCAACGTAAGGCTTGTGTAAATCCAGGATTCCTTCATGCAGGTAATGTTTATTTACATCGCCTCCCAAAACTTCATTGGCCTTACGGATTCCTTCATTCAATTCATCAATCGAACCAATACAGATTTCTTCATCCCCTTCTTCTGTTCTCCAGATAGGAAGCGGTGTTCCCCAGAAACGACTCCGGCTCAGGTTCCAGTCCACCATGTTCTCCAACCAGTTGCCAAAGCGGCCTTCACCAGTTGATTTTGGTTTCCAGTTGATGGTTTTATTCAATTCAACCATTCTGTCCTTTATAGCTGTTGTTTTAATAAACCATGCATCTAAAGGATAATAGAGAACTGGTTTATCAGTTCTCCAGCAATGCGGATAATTGTGTTCGTATTTTTCGACTTTAAAAGCACGGTTCTCTTTCTTCAACTTTACAGCTATATCAACATTCACGTCAACATAGTTGGGCTCATCTTTATAATCCTTTACATAACGATTACTGAATTCTCCAAGGCCATCAATAAATTTTCCCTGGCGATCAACCATGGTTAAAATACCAATACCATATTTCTTTCCAATTTTAAAGTCATCCGCACCAAAAGCAGGAGCTGTGTGAACGATACCAGTACCATCTTCTGTTGTTACAAAATCACCAACTAAAACTCTGAATGGTTTTGCATCGGGAGTTATTTCTTTTATTTTTTCTAATGAGTTTGCTTCGTAAGGAAGTAACTGCTCATATTCACATTCTTCAATATTCGATCCTTTAAACTCTGCTACAATTTTCCACGGCAAGGTTTTTACCTCTGCGGAATAATTTTCAAAATCACCATTTTCACCATCCGGTTTGAAATATTTGCTTACTAAAGCTTTTGCTAAAATTACATTTATAGAAAGATGCGTATAAGGATTAAAGGTTTTTACTAAAACATAAACAATATTAGCTCCAACGGTCAATCCCAAGTTTGAAGGAAGCGTCCATGGCGTTGTTGTCCATGCCAACAAGAATACTTCATCACTACCTGCTGCATCAAATAAGAATTTTGATTTTACGTCCTTAACTGCTTTGAACATGGCAACAGCCGATGTATCCTTCACATCCTTATAAGTTCCCGGTTGATTCAATTCATGTGAACTTAATCCTGTTCCCGCTGCCGGTGAATAAGGTTGTATACTTACACTTTCATACAACAACCCCTTTTTATACAATTCACTCAACAGCCACCATAGTGTTTCAATGTATTCATTTTTGAAAGTGATATAAGGATCGTTGAGATCAACCCAGTAACCCATCTTGCGGGTAATATCATCCCATTTATCTTTATATCGGAGCACCGCTTCACGGCATTTCTGGTTATACTCTTCAACCGATATTTT
>CAMLEX010000169.1 GCA_946479055.1 uncultured Bacteroidota bacterium
AGTGATGAGGGAAGTTGTGAATGGTGAGTAGTGAGTGGTGAGTGGGGGGCCTCTAAATCTCTCCGCCGCGGCGGAAGACTTGCTAAGCTCAGCCCAGGCTTTTCGGAGATGCTAATGGAATAAATGCTCTCCGAAAGTGGTGAATAGAGAAACAAAGTTGATGTGGTAGTTATGAAGTTTGGCGTAGCAATGCAGCACCGCTCCCTCTCTAAAGGAGAGGGAGAAGGAGGGTGAGGCCGAATAGCGAACAGAACGGTGAACGGAGCGTCGCAACGAAGATGCCATGAAATATCAAAGCTGGAAAAAAAATTGCAACTAAAATGAGTGAGCAAAATAATAATAAACCTCATAACTCCCCTTTAGGGACTGTGGGCACTTTATTAAACGATATATTGGTAATTGATTTCAGCCAGTTTTTATCTGGTCCCTCTGCTGCTTTGCGTTTGGCAGATATGGGAGCACGGGTGATCAAAATTGAGAAACCAGTAACCGGCGATATTTGCCGGCAGTTATATGTATCAGATGTAATGATAGAAGGGGAATCGACGATCTTTCATGCGATCAACCGTAATAAACAAAGCTATGCTGCTGATTTGAAAGACCCTGATCACCTGGATAAGGTAAAGAAAATACTTGCGAACGCGGATGTAATGATGCACAATTTTCGTCCGGGTGTGATGGAAAGAATTGGGCTGGATTATGAAACGGTGAAAAATATTAATCCAACTATTGTATACGCTGAAGTAAATGGGTATGGAACGGAAGGTCCATGGAAAGATCTTCCGGGACAGGACCTGTTATTACAGGCTGCATCAGGATTGACCTGGTTGAGTAATAATAATGATGAAAGCCCGACACCAATGGGTGTGGCGGTAGTAGATATTATGGCAGGTACTCATATTGCGCAGGGTATCTTAGCTGCATTGTATAAAAGAACAATAAATGCTGAAGGTGCGTTGATACAGGTAAGTATGTTTGAAAGCATTCTCGATTTTCAGTTTGAAGTATTGACCTGTTATTATAATGATGGCAACCAGTTGCCTGTTCGGAGTGCTGTTAACAGCGGACATGCTTATATTGCTGCTCCTTATGGTATTTATAAAACAAATGATGGATACATTGCGCTGGCAATGACAAATATTTTGTTGCTGGCGGACCTTCTGCATTGTGATCCTTTAAAAAAGTTTGCAGATAGCAACGACTGGTTTGATAAAAGAGATGAAATAAAAGAAATACTGGCCAACCATCTTATTTCCACTACATCTGTTCATTGGCTGGGGATTTTAGAAAAAGCGGATATTTGGTGCGCACCGGTAATGGACTATGATCGATTAATAAAAGAAGAAGGATACCGGTTATTAAATATGGAGATCACCGTGAAAACAAGCAATGGGTTATCTGTAAAAACAACACGCTGTCCGATAAGGGTGGATGGTAAATTATTAAATTCGTCGAAAGGGGCACCGGTGCTGGGAGAAGATAATGAAGAAATAGATAAACAATTTGCCCGCCCGGATGACCCGGTCGGACGGGGATTAGTAAAGAACTTCAACCGGCGATAAAAAATTGAAGAGTTAACAGATAGTGCATGTCAATTGAAAGTTACCTGTTAAATATGCCACGGATTCACGGAAAAGAGAATTCAAATCCCTGTATCCGTGGCTTTCAACAAATGCCGCAAAATGAAATAGACTTGTCGTAGTATGAACAGGATAATTGATACACATATTCATGTATGGGATCTTACCCGGGCTGAATATCCATGGCTGCAGGGCGATACTTCTATACTGAACAATACCTGGCGGATTGAACAGTTAGAAACAGAAAGAAAAGAAGCAGGGATTACTGAAGGTGTATTGGTACAGGCCAGTGGTAATATGGAGGATACAGAACTGATGCTGGAAGCAGCACACAATACAGACTGGATCAGCGGTGTAGTTGGCTGGCTTCCTTTGATCGATACCAAAGCGACTCAACGCATATTAGAAGAAAGATATTTGAAAGAAAAAAAGTTGAAAGGTATCAGGCACCAGATCCATGATGAGAAAGATCCGCAATGGTTATTGCAGACGTCAGTAATTGAAAGCCTGAAGATTTTAGCGGCGCATGATATACCTTATGATGCGGTGGCTGTGTTACCGGCCCATATTGAAACAATATTGAAAGTAGCCAATCAGGTTCCTGGGTTACGAATTGTATTTGATCATTTAAGCCAGCCGCCCATTGCAACAAAAGAGGAATTTGGAAGATGGGGCGAACTGATGAAGGAAGCATCTTTGCATAAAAATTTTTATGCGAAGATCTCGGGACTGGGTACGGCTTCAGGTAGTTATCAAAACAGGAAAGCTGATGATATAAAACCTTACGCTGAATTTGCATTACAACATTTTGGCTACGATAGATGTTTTTGTGGTGGTGACTGGCCGGTATCACTACTGGCAGATAATTATAGTAACACATGGAAAACATATAAAGAAATAGTAGCTGAATTAGCAACCAGCGAAGAGCAGGAAAAAATATTTTATGCAAATGCAAAACGGTTTTACAATTTATAAATCGGGAGATACAATGACATGGAAGTAATCAATGGCGTATTATATCATTCAGTAGGTGCGACAGGAGCGGCACTGTGTTATACACCTCAGAAAAAAGTGACTGGGTGGGCCTGGCAAACGTATTGGCTGGCGCAAGCCTTTGTCTGCTGGCTTGTGCTCCCTGTTATTGTTGCTTTTTTCACCATACCACAATTGTCAACTGTTTTATCACAGGCGCCCGGATCAGCTATGCAGAAATCTTTTTTGTTGGGCATGGCCTATGGTATTGGTGGCACAGCGTTTGGTATCGCCATCCGGTATGTGGGTTTTTCATTGACCTATGCAATAGCGGTAGGCATTAGTTGTGTGCTGGGTACTTTATTACCGCCGCTGGTTCATGGCACATTGAGTGAAGTATGGAAAAGTAATGGTGCCGGTTATTTGTTTGGAGGTGTTATGATGGGTGCGGTGGGCATTGCCTTATGTGGCATAGCAGGAAGAAATAAAGAAAAGGATCTTGAAAAAGACCTCAACAATAAGAATGAATTTTCTTTAGCTAAAGGATTACCACTTTGTTTTTTAGCGGGAATATTATCTGCTCTATATGGGTTTTCGCTTGACCAGGGGCAACCTATTGCTGAAATCGCTGCAAAATATGGTGCTGGCCAATTCCAGGGAAATGTGGTTTATATATTTTCCAATTCAGGTGCATTTGTCAGTACACTTTTGTATTGTCTTTATTTACACAAAAAAGAGAAAACCTTTAAACAATATATATCGAAGGAAGGCAAAACATTAGGAACTAATTACCTGATGGCTATACTGACTGGCTTCCTTTGGTACGGACAGTTTTTTTTCTATGGCCTTGGACATATTCGAATGGGCAATTATAAATTCAGCAGTTGGGCGATACATATGATTCTGCTTGTGTTGCTGAGTTCTGTAACAGGTTTGATCATGAAAGAATGGAAGAACTGTAGTAATAAGACTATGCGGCTATTGATTGCTGCTTTAGTTGTACTAGTGGTTGCGGTTTTATTGCTGACGTATGGAAATTACCTGGGCGAAAAGTAGTGTCAAGTCAAGTTGAAATTATCGTTTTGTGAAAAGTGAAAAGTCAGAAGTGAAAAACGTTTCGCCTATTTTCACTTTTCACTTTTGACATGACCTTAGTTAATATTATTAAGTAAGTAACGATGCCTGAAAATATACAAATGCCATCCCAAAAATTGCCGGTTTTTATAATCGGAGCAGGAGGTATTGTGAACACAGCACATTTGCCTGCTTACCAATCAGCGGGTTTTAATGTGCAGGGCATATTTGATATTGATAATAATAAAGCAAAACTCACAGCCGATAAATTTAATATTCCCCATGTATTTAAAACCCTTGAGGAATTATTATCTCATTCCTCAACCGATGTTGTGTTTGATGTAGCTGTGCCAGGTTCTCAAACTACTTCAATTCTTGAACAGTTGCCTGCCGGCTCTGCTGTATTACTTCAAAAACCGATGGGTGAAAATTATGAAGAAGCAAAAAATATCTTGAAGCTGGTTCGACAAAAAAAATTACTGGCAGCGGTAAATTTTCAGTTGCGGTATGCACCATATATACTGGCGGCAAAAGAAATGATCAGTAAAAAAATGATAGGTGAGTTAAATGATATCGAGATCAATGTGAATGTGTATACGCCCTGGCATTTGTGGGATTTTCTAGCCAAATCGCCACGGCTTGAAATTTTATACCATAGTATCCATTACATTGATCTTGTAAGAAATATCCTGGGTAACCCGGAATTCATTTATGCTAAAACAACGCGGCACCCGTCAATGCCCCAACTGGCTTCTGTCCGCAGTAATATAATTATGGATTACGGCGATATGATCAGGGCTAATATTCTCACCAATCATTGTCATATTTATGGACTATCAAAACAACAATCCTATATAAAAATTGAAGGGAGCAAAGGAGCTATCAAAATAAATTTTGGTGCTCTCATCGATTATCCACGGGGAACAGAAGATAGTTTTGAATATATACTGATGGATGAAAGTTCAACACCCAAATGGCAGGAAAAGAAAATTGAAGGAAGCTGGTTCCCTGATGCTTTTATAGGAAGCATGGCGCAGGTAATGCTGGCGGCCGAAGGAGCAATTGCGGTTCCTGATAATTCCGTAGAAGACTGTATACATACTATGGCTTGTGTAGAGGCAGCATATAAATCATCTGAACAAGGTGGTACAAGGCCAGCGATAATATAAATTTTTTCATATAGCAAGTTTCCATAGCAAGCTGGAAACATCGGCAATCCGGGGGAACGGCTCTCCATTCCCCCCTTTTTATTTTACTGATAAATTTTTTGAATGCGTTACTCTGTTCTCAAAAAAATAATTATTTACGTTGCATTGTTTCTGCTAACAGGACTGCAATTGTATAGCCGTGGCAAAGACCCTGTGTTGATTGTACAACAAGCTGATGCATTGCCAAGGATTCAATTTGGAATGGGAAAACTCATAGCTGCACTCCGGCAATTGGGTTATACGATAAATAAATCTACCCGTTTGAATCCTTCCTTTAAAGGCAAAGTAATTGTTGCGGGTGAGTTGGATTCCGATCTTCTGAAAAAAGTTATTAAGGATTGGAAAATTAATGCCAATAATAAACCGGGTAAGGAAGGCTATATCATTGGGTCAGCAAAAGGCGATAAAATATTTATCGGGGGTGCAGATCCTTCAGGTGTTTTATACGGTTGTATTGAATTGATTGAGCAAATAAAGACAAACGGTAAACTTCCTTCAGCCATTTCCATTACTGATCAGCCGGAAATGGTGTTGCGTGGTGCTTGTATAGGAATACAAAAACCGTATTATCTGCCGGGAAGAACAGTATACGAGTATCCTTATACACCCGAAACATTTCCCTGGTTTTATAATAAACAATTGTGGATACAATACCTCGATTCATTATTGGACAACCGGATGAATTCTTTGTACCTGTGGAATGGTCATCCTTTTGCTTCATTGGTAAGATTAAAAGATTATCCTTATGCTGTAGAAGTTGATGATGCTACTTTTAAAAAGAATGAAGAGATCTATAAGTTTTTAACAACTGAAGCCGATAAGCGGGGCATATGGATAATACAAATGTTTTATAATATTATTGTTTCAAAACCATTTGCCGAAAAGCATATGATTAAAACACAGGAAAGAGAAAGACCGATTATCCCGCTGATCGCGGATTATACAAGAAAATCCATCGCAGCATTTGTAAAGAAATATCCCAATGTTGGTTTAATGGTTTGTTTGGGCGAAGCCATGGAGGGAACCGGTAATGATGATATAGAATGGTTTACCAAAACAATCATACCCGGTGTAAAAGATGGATTGAAAGCATTGGGTAAAACGCACTTGTCCGCCGGGGCGGAGGAACCACCCATTGTTTTACGGGCACATGATACGGATGCACCATCAGTGATGAAAGCAGCATTGCCTTTGTATAAAAATTTATATACCGAAGCAAAGTTCAATGGTGAAGCGCTGACCACTCCAAGACCACGGGGAGCCTGGGCTGAATTGCATCAAACATTAAGTCGTCTCGGCAGTGTGCAGATAGAGAATGTACATATACTTGCCAATCTTGAGCCATTCCGGTATGGATCAGTTGATTTTATTCAGCAGTCAGTAAAAGGAATGCATGAAGTGATGGGAGGAAATGGGTTGCATTTGTACCCACAGGCTTCCTATTGGGATTGGCCTTACAGCGCTGACAGTGTAAATGGGGAACGCTTGTTGCAAATTGAAAGAGACTGGATCTGGTATAAAGCATGGAGCCGTTATGCATGGAAAGCCGGCAGGGATAGAAATGATGAAGTCAATTATTGGAGTGAACTGTTAGCAGCCAGGTTTGGATGCAGTAAAGAAGAGGGAAAAAATATACTCGACGCTTATGAACAATCAGGTGAGATAGCGCCCAAATTATTACGTCGTTTTGGTATCACTGATGGAAACCGTCAAACATTGACATTAGGAATGTTGATGACTCAGCTTATCAATCCTTACCGGTATGGTTTGTTTACCTTATTATATGAAACCGAAAGCCCGGAAGGAGAGATGCTCATACAGTTTGCAGAAAAAGAATGGAACAAACAACCTCATATTGGAGAAACACCGGTGCAAATTATTAATGAAGTAAAATCTCATGGGAAAAAAGCAGTAGAAGCTATTGAAGCTGCTTTTCAAAATGTAACAAAGAATAAAGCGGAGTTTGAAAGATTGAAAAATGATATGTATTGTTATCGTGCGTTGGCCGATCATTATGCAGAAAAAGCGGAAGCGGCTTTACATATTTTACGATATAAATATTCCAATGATATCAGGGACCTGGAAAAAGCTTTGCCATTTCTGGAACAAAGTGTAAGTAGTTATAAAGAATTAGTGGAATTAACCCGGGATACTTATTTGTATGCAAACAGTATGCAGACAAAACAACGAAAAATCCCTATGCGGGGTGTAGATGCTACCTTCAAAACCTGGGCGGAAGTATTAGTGCCTTTTGAAAACGAGCTGATGCATTTTAAACAAGCAATTGATTCCTTGAAGCATAAACCGGCAGATAACATAAATAAAGTAAAATCATTGATGAATGCTGATATTAATTTCGGCAATATATCTTTTGCGAAGTATAGCATCGATAGCAGTTCCTCAACCTTTACTGACACAAGCGCAAACATTATTGCATTTGCAAAAGAGCTCAAAGGATTGGAAGGTCTGAAATTATCCCATAAACAACAGCTCAGGGAAGGAACAAATATCACCTTCACCTCAACAAAGCCCGTTAAAGTGTTGGCAGGATTCTTTCATACGGAGCAGGCCGCATTCACTAAAGACACTATATTTCTAAAAGCTCCGGAATTGGAGACCAATGCCAGCGCCAATGATTATGGACAGGCGGAAACAAAGATCGCTAATGCAATTATCGTAAAAGGAATGCCGCCGGTGAATGTTCATAGCTATAATTTTAATGCGGGAACCAATACATTAAAGTTGGCAAAAGGAATTGTTCTGATCCTTGGTTTTACAGACGGTGACCAAACTATTCCTTTATATGATGCAGGCTTAACGGAAAACGGTGCAAGGAAAGAAATTGATTGGTTATTTGAATAGAATATGAGTAATAAAAAAGTATATAAGTTTATTCTGACACTACTTGCAGTATTGTTGTTGGGTGGAGAATATGGTATTTCACAAGAACAGGAATTAAAGCTGTGGTATAACAAACCAGCGTCAAAGTGGACAGAAGCATTGCCCATCGGCAATGGACGAATAGGCGCCATGATCTTTGGCGGGATAGAACAGGATAGAATTCAATTTAACGAAGAAACACTCTGGACAGGAGAGCCAAGAAATTACAACAGGCCCGGTGCTTCAAAATCTTTAGATACAATTCGTCAATTGCTTTTTGAAGGCAAACAAAAAGAAGCAGAAGCCCTTGCTGAACAAAACTTCATGGGCACGAAATCAGGTGAAGCCCGCCCGCCCGCCCGTGCCGGTACGGACGGGGATGACCCCCGCCTGAATGCCTCAGTCGGGCAGGCGGTCGGACGAGGAAAAAAAGAAGAATGGATTAACGAAATAAGATCATTAAAAGGAGTAATCGGAAATCCTGCATTGGAAAAATACGATGATAGCAAATGGAAAACCATGGAAATTCCTTCTTTTGATGGATGGGAAGCGGTGGGCTTTGAAGGCCTGGATGGAGCAGTTTGGTCAAGAACCTATTTTGATCTGCCGGCTGATTGGATAGGAAAAAATATTATACTTGATCTGAACAGGATCAGGGATCATGATTTTACATATGTGAATGGAAAGCTTGCCGGCTCCATGCAAAATACTGAACCGAGAAAATATATTATTGCTAAAGAAAACCTTCATGCTGGAAGGAACAGCATCGCCGTTCTTGTTTTGAACTATGATAACAAAGGTGGGATAGCCGGTTTTAAAGATACTACCCGCCATATCGGTATTTATCCTGAGGGTGAAAATGAGCAACACAAAATATCA